>DAHWTK010000219.1 GCA_027328825.1 Nitrospirota bacterium | reverse complement strand
TGGGTCTTGTCGGACGCGCGGCGGTGCGTGAGGCGGGCGAGGCCATAATCTCGCAGGACCCGGCCAGGGCCATAGAACTCGTAGATTCGCTCGTTGACAAAGGACACGACTTAAGGAGGTTCGCCGCCGAGCTTGCAGGGTTTTTCCGCGACCTCATGGTTTGCCGCATATCGAAGAACCCGGAACGGGCTCTCGACCTCCCCGCGCAGGACGTCGCCGAATATCGTGAGATGGCCGGGCAGGTTCACCCTGAAGAGCTTATAAGACTCCTGAATCTCCTTACGCGCGCCGTGGAGGACATAAAGGGCGCGGCAAACAAGAGGATAACCCTGGAACTTGCCCTTGTTAAAGCGGCCTCGCGCCCTATAGGGACTGTCGAGGACGTTATAAAGGGTATCCGTAAGTTGAAGGAAAGCGGGCAGGCAGGCAGGCTTCTGAGCGATGGCGTCGGGAAACCCGAGGCCGCTCCTTCGTCCGCCAGTCGGAAGGCGGATGCCCTCCAGCCTGAAGAGGCGGAGGCTTATTACAGAAACCCTGGGAAACCGCAGAAACCTCAAGGCGAGCTTTCCGCCGTAGACCTATGGGATAGAATACGCGAGGTTATAAAAGA
>DAHWTK010000218.1 GCA_027328825.1 Nitrospirota bacterium | reverse complement strand
TTCGTCAGGGCTTTTTGCCTGAGTCTTTGGAAAGAGAAACCGTAAAGCGGCGGAGGCGTATTGAAAAGGTCGACCGGGAGAGACACGCTGTTAAGCGCCGATACCGGGACGCCGATGGCGGAAGCGACATTCGTGCGCGCCTTGACAGCCCTGGAGGTTTCATCGCTGATTATAAGCATTATCTTCTCGTAGTCTATGGATGCCCGCGTTACGTCCGGCTCCGGGATTTCGCCGACTTTTTGCCGCTCCTTCATAATGCGGAGAACCTTTTCCTGCAATACCGCCTGCTTCGCTGCAATGGCCCCTCTTTGGATTGCGGCGAAATAATCGAGCAGCGCGCTCCTTAGCTTGCTCCGAACCTTCCATGCCGCCTCGGCCAGCGCATAGCGCGCGGCAAGTGTGCGCCCCTTTGCTTCGGCGATGCGGTAGCCGCGCTTCCCGGCGGTCTCGATCGGAATATCGAAAGAGAAGCCCAGCACCCAAGGCTCCGAGCCGGACGAGAGGTTAGTCACGTATTGGGGTGAAACGCTTACGGAGGGGTTTGGTCGCTCTCCGGCGGTTACGACTGAGGCCTGTGCCTCTTTGAGCCTCCAACGCGCGGTATCGAGGCCGGGGTTGTAATAAAA
>DAHWTK010000217.1 GCA_027328825.1 Nitrospirota bacterium | reverse complement strand
CGGTTAAAGGGGGTGTTCAAGCGACATTCGGGAACATGTCCACGACGAATAACTATGTTTCCGGCATGGTTATGGCAACCGGCATGGGTAAGTTCTCAAATGTTACCACCAGCGGCGCATATTTCGGGAACGGCGCACACCTGACAGGTGTAAATACGCTTTCTTATGTGAGCAGTTATCTTGCGGCGGATGTAACGATTGCGACGGCGGGGACGTGGTATCAAGGGCCATCCATAACGCTTACGGCGGGGACGTGGTTGGTAACAGGCGAGCTTACTTTGGACAATGCCAATGCAACCTACGGAAACTTTTATACCAGCCGTCTGGCTGATGACACCGATGCTATAATAGGGGTAAACTGCGAGCATTTTCTCGGAGTGAACTACACGGAATCCGCGAGTTTATCACAGGTAATTACGGTTGTCGGTGCGAATCAAGTTTGGTCAATGGATGCGACTACTTATATCTCACGTGGAAGTAACTTTATCAGGGCAACATGCCCGGAGAATGGAATAACGGGGCATGGCTCTTATATCAGCGCAGTGAAAATACAGTAAAGGAGCACGATGAAAAAACGTAGAAGTGGATTACTCGTAGGAATGGCTGCCATAATGATTGCCGTCGCTCTTTCGGTCTGCGC
>DAHWTK010000216.1 GCA_027328825.1 Nitrospirota bacterium | reverse complement strand
AGACGATTCCGTCGCCCGGATTACAGGGGGCTTGCCGAGACTCATAAGACGCGCGCGGGGATACGCGCCGGAACCGATCGAAATGGGCCGTGAACTTCCCGACATCCTTGCGTGCGGAGGGGAACTCAAGAACACGCTCTGCATCACGAAGGGCCGATACGCCATAATAAGCCAGCACATAGGCGACCTTAACAATATCGAAAACATGTTTTTCTTCCGCGAGACGCTCGAACACATGAAAAAAATTTTTCATGCGAAGCCGACCATTATTGCATACGACCTGCATCCCGACTACCTCAGCTCCCGGTTCGCGCTCGATTATAAACCGGCCGGCTCTGAACCGCTCCTGGTCGGAGTCCAGCACCATCATGCGCACATATGCTCATGCATGGCGGAAAACGGATTCGAGGGAAAGGTCATAGGTGTCGCCTTTGACGGCACCGGATTCGGAACGGACGGCAATATCTGGGGCGGGGAGTTCCTTATTGCCGACTACAACAGTTTCAGGCGGTTCGCGCACTTGAACTATATGCGGTTGCCGGGCGGGGATCATGCGATAAGAGAGCCCTGGAGGGCGGCCCTTTCCTGCATGTTTCAGGCATTCGGGAGAGAGGGTCTTGATATTTTCAACAGGATTAAACCGGG
>DAHWTK010000215.1 GCA_027328825.1 Nitrospirota bacterium | reverse complement strand
AAAAGATTAACCTTCAATTGAAACGCGTGACGGTTAAGGCTGAACCGAATAAAACCGATGAACCAAAGGGCGAAGAAGCTGCGGGATAACCATTCGCAGGCGGGCCGGATTCCGGGCAGCCGACTATCTCTTCGGGCATGTAAAAGCTGCAATAATACCCCTCTCGGCGGCTGTTTTCAACGGTCTTGCCGCCGCAGGCGAGGGTCAAAAGGCGTGTGAACAATCGTACGGGCGGGTAGCTCAGCTGGGAGAGCAACGGCCTTACAAGCCGTAGGTCAGCGGTTCAAGCCCGCTCCCGCCTACCAATAAAAACAAAGGGTTACGGTTTATGCCGTAACCCTTTTTCATTTAAATCGGCTGCCGCAATCGAGAAAGTCAACAACCTCAAATTTTAAAACGACCCGAAGCCGTCCTGCCTTACGCGCGCAATCAATAACTTACAATGGACAAGACCTGGTGCCCCGCAAGCTTGTCCCGGCCCTTGAGTTCCGTAAGCTCTATCAGGAACGCCACGCCGATGACAACCGCGCCAAGCTGTTTCAGGAGATCCAGCGTCGCCGCCATAGTCCCGCCGGTTGCAAGGAGATCGTCAACCACAAGGACGCGCTCGCCCGGCGTTATCGCGTCCTGATGCACCGTAAGGGTAT
>DAHWTK010000214.1 GCA_027328825.1 Nitrospirota bacterium | reverse complement strand
CGCTGTCCCGCCGTTACAAAAGAGGAGTTCGTGGAAAAGCTGCGCTACGACCTCTACTACATAAAGAACATGTCAGTCATGCTCGATATGCTTATCGTGCTGAAGACCATACGCACCGTGCTTACCTTCGGAGGACATTAACAGGTTTTTAGCGGCCTTGGCCGGGGAGGGAGCATTTCCTTCAAAAAATTATTATTCACAACTACACGTTAACGGCAATAGTCCTGTTTTACGTTCAAGATAATTTTTCTCCGGGAATGCTCCCCCCACGGCTGATACAGAGGGTAAATCTTGTTGACTATAAAACTGTAATTATTTATGATTACCGCTTAAGGAAAAAATCTGGAGGCGGCGATGAGAATAAAACTTATAATGCCGGCATGGCCCAAGTCCTCGCTGTGGGGAAAGATGGGCTCCGGAATCCCTTCCCTCTCTCTCGCCACCGTCGCGGCCCTTACCCCGCCGGAACACGAGGTAAGCATAATCTACGACGAAAAAGGCCCCATAGACTACGACGGCCCAGTGGACGTCGTTGGCATGACCGGCATGACGCCCGTATCGAAACGCGCATACGAGATTTCCGCCGAGTTCAGGAAGCGCGGCGTATTCACCGTCATGGGCGGCATCCACGCCACGATGGTCCCGGAAG
>DAHWTK010000213.1 GCA_027328825.1 Nitrospirota bacterium | reverse complement strand
TATATTGTATAAGGATTTAGCTATGAAGTGCACTTCCCCCGGTTTAACGGACACACCGAAAGGTTAGGTAGAATATAATCTTTGGAGGTGTCAAATGCAAGAAGGAAGTGGACGTAGGAAGCATGATAAGCAGTTTAAGGAAGAAGCTGTACGCCTTGTGACAGAGGGTGGGCGACAGGTAACAGAGGTGGCCCGAAGCCTGGGGATACATGAGAATCTGTTACGCACATGGAAACGGAAGTATGAAGAAGACCCAGCGGGGAGTTTCCCTGGGAAGGGGCATCTGAAGCCTCTGGATGAGGAACTGCGGAGACTGCAGAAGGAAAACTCCAACCTCAAGGAGGATAAGGAGATTCTAAAAAAAGCGTTGGCCATCTTCTCAAAACACCCCAAATGAAGTACTGGTTCATGGACCAGCATAGCTCCTCTCATGGGGTGCAGAAGATGTGCCGAGTCATAGAAGCATCAAGGAGCGGGTATTACAGGTGGAAGAGACAGCCTCAGAGCAATAGGCAGAAGGACAATGAGAAGATACTCATGGAAATAAGAGAATCTCACAAGAGGAGTCGCCGGGCAGATGGGAGTCCGAGGATCACCGAGGACTTGCAGGCAAAAGGAACAATATGTGGTGAAAACCGTGTAGCCCGCCT
>DAHWTK010000212.1 GCA_027328825.1 Nitrospirota bacterium | reverse complement strand
CAATCCATTTATGCCGCCTCCTTTCCCGTAAAAAGTAAACTCGCCTGGGCCTTCTCGCCCTCCTCCAACTCCCGGAGCCGCTCCTCCAACTCCGTCCTTGTGATGCGCCCGTCCATGAACTCGTGGAACGCGCGCCTTATCTCCTGCACTATGTCCATTCATCACCTCCTTTCTATGCCGTAACTCATTGAAAACGCTAATGTTTTATGATGTAATCATACCAAATTACCTGCCTAAGTCAACTAAAAAGCGCATAAAAAACAAATAAAAACGCAATTTAATCAAATAGTTATGTAGCATGATTGGCATCTTTTTTGAAAATGCACCACTCGTGCCTTAAATGGGATAAACCTTTTATTTTACAATGAGTTATCGAGGAAAGTAAGAAAGCAGGGGACTGCCGCAAGGCTGACAGGGTCATACGCGAACCTGGCGGCCCGCAGCGGCTATTGAGTGAAGGGGGTTATAAAGGTATTCGGAAAGTTTTTACCGCAAATTTTTTCTATAGAATCATAGAACGAATCAAGCCCATTTCTAAGCTTATAAGATTTGCAGGCATGGCGTTTTCTTGACCTTAGACCGATAATATTATAGGATTATCAATGTTGCACACCGGCCCAAACGCTTACGAGAACCCTGCCATGAGCCTA
>DAHWTK010000211.1 GCA_027328825.1 Nitrospirota bacterium | reverse complement strand
CAAAGACCGGGTGCAACGCGGGCGAAATCCTGAAGCACTGGATAAAGCGCCAGGTTTCAATCCTCACCCGGTGCAAAGACCGGGTGCAACGGCCGGGGCACAGGTAGCTATCACCCTCAGCAATCAGTTTCAATCCTCACCCGGTGCAAAGACCGGGTGCAACGCTCCAGGTCTCCGAGCGCGCCAACGGCCTTGTAGTTTCAATCCTCACCCGGTGCAAAGACCGGGTGCAACTCACTACTTTTTTTCTGCTTAAATACCAAATACTTAAACAATGCTTTCCGCGAACCCATCGTTTGATGGCAGACTATTTTAATTGTCAAAGACCGAGACGTCGTTTAACTAATCGAAAACTAAGGACAAAGTTATGCTGTCGAAACCCCCGGCATTTTCGCGCACGCACCACTTTCGCGGTCAAAGAATCATAGGGTCGCTAAAGTCGATTGTCCGATTCACGCCGAACTCAAGGACATGCCTGTCCCTCGGTTCATGTATTCGATAAAATCGCAGGCTATCTTCGGACTCTTTATACTCCTTGAGCAGTTTTCGGATAAGCTCTTCGTACTGCATCTCGTTTACCGAGCATTCGAATACCGATTTCTGCACCCTTTGGCCGTAGTTCTTGCATGCCTGCGCAACCCGCCTCAGCCTCCTGCGCCCC
>DAHWTK010000210.1 GCA_027328825.1 Nitrospirota bacterium | reverse complement strand
GGCCTTTCTCTGGCGGAGAAGCAGGGCGGCAGGCTCGTATATATCGCCACGGCGCAGGCGAGAGATCCGGAGATGGCGGAGCGCATAAGGATGCACAAGGAGGCGCGCGGGGCTGCCTGGGAGAATGTGGAAGAGCCGGAAAACATTGCCGGAGTTGTGTCATCGACAGGAGGCGGGACGGTAATCATAGATTGCCTTACGCTGTGGTTGTCGAACCTTCTTGAAAAAAGCGGAAGCGATGGGTTTGAAGAGATGGTTTCCCGAAAGGCTGATTCGCTTGCGGGCGCGTTGAAGAATTTCAGAGGCGTTGCGATAGTTGTATCGAACGAGCTCGGTTCCGGGATTGTGCCGGCGAATGCATCGGCGCGCGCATTCCGGGACGCCGCCGGAAGGGTAAACCAGATAATTGCCCGGGCTGCGGACGAAGCCTATCTCGTCGTGTCCGGTTTACCGTTAAGATTGAAATAGGGGACAATATGGGCCTGCTTGAAGATACCTTAAATGACATAGCGCCTGTGGACGAATCTAGGGCGCCGGATATACAGAAGCGGCTCGACTGCAAGACGAAACCGCCGGGCAGCCTTGGACGTCTGGAGGAGCTTGCAAAACGTGTTTGCCTGATTACCGGGAAAGAACTCCCGGACGTATCGAGGAAGGCGATATT
>DAHWTK010000020.1 GCA_027328825.1 Nitrospirota bacterium | reverse complement strand
CCGATGACTGGCTGGACCATCACCAAGGCGTTGGATGCAGGCAGGAGCCCATCTACCCTGTATACGGTTCAGCCCGGCTCATACGCCGACAACTCGCAAGTTGCGACAATGGGGTCAAACGGTGGTTCAACAGGCCTAGGCGCCGGAGAAGGCGCTGTCTCATATCCCGCATCTAATGCGATGGACTGCGACAGTTGCCATAAGCCGCACAATGCGCCTAACGGTGCTTGGCTGCCTGCAAATTACATAAAAGTGCGCACACTTAGCAACAGCGCGGTTGGGAACCTCAACGTTGATACCCAGGTCGGGCAGGGAGTACAGCCCCAGGGTGTTCCAGTTATACTTGAGTATGCTGGTACTACTGCGCAGTCGTCGACCCCGGACAATACAGGCACCCTGTGCATGCAGTGTCACAACTATTAGTAGGTTGTGTAGCTTCAGATAACCATGACGAAAGGAGGGCCGCATGGCCCTCCTTTTTTTAAGACGTGCAGAATGTCCTGATTGACTTGCGGGGCGTTCTCATGTATCATGCCAATGGCGAATTGCCGTTATTCCGGTAAGTGTTATGGAAGCGGTATACGGTAATCGGTCGATTAAAACAGCGTGTTGGAGGTTTTGAGAAAATGCATCTCCCTGATAGGAAAAAATGGCTGACGGCGCTTCTGATCGGGTTCATAATTCTGGCTGCATTAAGCCAGGGCTGTGTCAGAACGCACAATTTCGGCAAGGGAGTGCTTGCGACCATAGACAATCAGCCGCTTACCGTCGAGGAGTACAAGATAGTCGTCGGCGAAATACCGCCGGGCTTCAAAAAAAGAAAAGAGAAGCTCCAGGAGATGATAAGCACGAGACTCCTTGCGACGGAGGCGCTCGCGAAAGGTTATCTCGGGACTCCGGCGGTTTACTGGGGTATGCAAAGATTTTATTATTTCAGATTGCCAGGCCTTTTGAGGATGGATGTTTTCAATAAAGCGAAGGTGGATAAAAACGAACTGGAAGCCGTAAGAAAATCGATGAACCTGAAACCGTTCGTACACGTCAAGATGCTTGTCGCGCCAACGATAGGAAAAGCGCAGGCGGCGTTAGACGACCTTGAAAAGGGCGAAAAATTTGAGGACGTCGCGTCAAGGTATACGGTTGTAAAGTCGGATATAAGGCAGGAAATAAGCCTCAATGATACGCTTTATCCCCTCGGGATAAGGGCGATATTAAACCGCACGAAACCCGGACAGCTGACTCCCCCCATGAAACTCGACATAGGCTATGCCGTGATGGAGGTTGAGTCGAAAGACGACCCTGATGCGATATGGAAATCCCGGGAAAACAGGATAAAGGCTGAAATGAAACAGCAGGAAATGGAAAAAGAGATGGCGGAGATTCTCGATAGGCGCCGCTCCGCAGCCAAGATAAAAATATACTCACAGAAGAACAAGGAAGGGCAGACAATATATACCGGCGCGGATGTCAACGGCATAAAAATAAACATGGACCCGCGTCTCTTTGAGCAGCAGAACAACCCTCATTTCGCGCACGTGATGATGAACGCCCGGACGCTGAAGGCCGCGCTCAATGAAAGAATCAACGACATACTTTATTCCGATGAGGCGAAGGCGAGGGGCCTTCAGTACGACCCGCAGTTCAGAAAGGACGTGCGGCTGAAGAGGGAAGAGGTGCTTGCGGATTATTACCTGAATCTGATGGTGGGCAATAATACCGCAAGCCCGCAGGATATAGAAAACTATTATGAAAAATACAAGAAAAGACACGAAAAGGTAAGGCTTACGCGCATAAGCCATATACTGCTTCCGAGCGAAAGCCAGGCGGAGGCCGTTCTCTCCGAACTGAAGAAAGGCAAGGATTTCGCCCAGCTTGCAAAGGAAGTGTCTATCGACCAGGCCACGAGGAATAAGGGCGGAGATGTCGGCTATACCGACCCGACGACTCTGAAGGAGCCGATGAAGAGCGTTGTCATGGGGCTGAAGGCAGGAGATATAAGCGGGATTATAAAAGGCCCGGCGGGATACGAAATAGTGAAAGTTACAAAATGGGCAAACGAGACCGTGCCGCCGCTCTCCGAGATTAAAGACGACATGACGAAAAGGGTGCTTCTGGACAAGCGCTCGGACAAGGTGGAGGCGCTTTATAAGGCGCTTTACGCAAGACACAAGGTTGAAATAAACGAGAAACTTTTAAAATCGCTGTAATATCAGTACCGAGGTTTTGGCAATAATGAGTAGTAAGGTAATTTCAAGAAACAAGCTGCTGTATTTTTCAGTGGTTTTGCTTCTCTCTCTTTTCGATGTTGCTACCGTATTTTCCGCGCAGGACTCCATCAAACCTCCGGTATGGATAGGCATCTACGTCGCCGCGGGGAAGGTGGGTCTTAAATGGACGTCGGCCACAGGCGCCATCCGGTATAAAATTTATCGGTCCATATCCAGCGGCGGACACTACAAACTCATAGCAGCAACAACTGACGACTCCTATATCGATCCCTCGGTTCGCATAGGAGAGACCTATTACTACGTCCTCAAATCCGTTGGAGCCGGCAACAAGGAATCTGATTATTCCGAAGAGCGCTATATAAAAATATCGGTCGCCAAGGCTACCGTGCCGGTTCAGCCGCCGGAGTGGGTCGGCGCGCTGATCGGAAGAAGAAGGATAAGGCTCGCCTGGGATCCGTCCGCCTCGCCCGACGTTCTCGCCTACAACGTCTACAGAAGCACCGACCCGAACAAGGGCTTTCAGCTCATAGGTTCCACGCAGGACACAAACCTTACCGATACGGACATCAGGGAAGGCGAAACCTACTATTATGCCTTATCCGCCCTGGACAAGAATTTCAGGGAGACCAGGCTTGGCAAGGTGCAGACCGTCCTATACGCGCCTCCACAGGAAACGCCCGGCGCCGTCAAGACGGGTGCGCCGGAGATGCCTCCACGGATTATCCCGGAAAAGCTTACAGTCAGGCGGACCAGGCGGGTGGGTTTTATCCTGAGGTGGAAAGACCGCAGGCCGCTCTTTTCTCCTACGGACGTGGTTCTTGGCCCGGACGGGAAGATTTACGTGTCCGATACCGGCGATAGCATGATACAGATATTCAAGCCCGGAGGAGCTTTTATAAGGTCCATCGGCGAGTACGGGATTAAGCCCGGACAGTTCGAGAAGCTCCTTGGCGTGGACGTTGACCGCGATGGCGAGGTTCTTGCCGTTGACGCCTATACCGGCACGATACAGAAATTCGACAAGAAGGGCCGCCTCATAATGTACAAGAAGATGCTTGAGGACGGCAAGGCCATTGCGGTTGACCTTGGCCGTAAAAAGCCCATAACGGAATTCGGCATAATAAAAGGCCTCTTCGCTCCGGACGGGCGTCTGTATATTATCGATAATTTTAACGATTGCGTTGAGATTTATTCGTCCACCGGGCAATATATAAAGACCTTCGGAGGCAAGGGAAGGCAGGACGGGAAATTCCTGTCTCCGACCTTTGCGATTTTCGGCAAGAACGGGCACCTCTACATTTCCGACTGTATGAACGCGCGTGTCCAGGTGTTCGACAAGGACGGGCATTTTCTATGGAAGTTCGGCGGATACGGCAATATCGCCGGAACGTTCGGCAGGCCGAAGGGCATATGCATCGACAAGTCCGGGAATATATATGTTTCGGACTCCATGTCCAACGCCATACAGGTGTTCGACAAGCATGGCAGATTCAGGTACGCCCTGGCGAACGAAAGGGGCAAGCAGATAGATATGGCCACTCCTAACGGAATAGCCATAGACAGGAATAAACGGATATACATAGTCGAGAAGCTGGTTAACCGTATCCAGATCAGGCAGGTTGAATAACTGTGAAAAAGTTTGCCTTCTTTTTTCTCTTATTCCTGGGCGTAATCGTCTCGAAGGAGACTTTCGCGGGGATTATCGGTTCTCCGCACGATATATCGGCGCAGAAATATGTAGTTGCCGGCGAGCAGCAGTGGACCAAGAACGTGTGCAACTACTGCCACGTCCCGCACAAGGCGAAGGGCGCAATGTTATGGCCTACGCCTCCTCCGGCGCTTAAAGGCTGGGGCAGGGTAGGGCCTTTATGTTATTCCTGCCACGACGGCGTGGCGATTGTTTCTCCTTATGTGGACGCATCCCAGACGGTTTTTAATCCCAAAAGCCATGGCCTCAAGCTGAAAGACCTTCCTGCGGGAGACGACGCCTCGGACTCCGGCCTTCCGTATACAAACGGCAGCCAGGACCACATCGAGTGCAGCACATGCCATAACCCGCACGACGATACAAACAGGCCGTTCCTCCGTGTCGATATAAACCAGCTGTGCGAGAAGTGCCACAAGCACCGCGAGAACTCCGGCTACGGCATAAACAACGCCGAGGGAACTCATCCGGTTCACATGCCCCTGAAAGACCAGACGGGTGGGCGCATTCCGCTTGAGCCTATCAGCAGTTTCATGGTGCCTTTTCCGTATCCTTATCCCAAGGAGGACGGGAAAAACACGCCCGGCGTACACTGGACGCTTGGCGGCCATCTGTCAAAGGGCTCCGACGGGACGGTAGAATGCATAACCTGCCACAGCATACACGGCAAATTGCCCACGGGGCCGTTCTACAAGCTCCTCTCTGTCGACCCCGTCAAGGACGATGCGGACAATTTCTGCGAGGGCTGTCACAGGGGCAAGAGGGCGGACGGATTGCCGTCGCCGCCATATCCCAACCCTGGCGGCACAACCGCGCCCCTGAGTTACCATCCCGCCGACAACGACACCTGCAACGGCAGGACCGACACGACCGGCGGCAGGATTGTAAAGATAAACGAGCCGGACGGCTGGGTATTCGGCAAGCACGGAGAGGTCCTCTGCACGACCTGCCATGAACCGCACGGCGCCAGGAAAGACTCCCCGATACTGAGGCAGGACCCGGATTCGCAGACGTTCTGCGAGTCGTGCCACTCAGTCCCGTTCCCGCACCACCCGACCGGAGACATTTCCGGCGGCGCCAACATCAATTCTGGCGACGCCCATGCCAGCACGAGACAGATTACAATACCTTCGAGCTTCCCCGCCGGGATTACCTACGGAAATCCCCAGTCCGGCTGGCTGTACTGCTCAAGCTGTCACAGGGCCCACAACGCAAATTGCACCCCGATACTGGTCATAGATTGCGCGAACGGCACCGCCTGCGACATCTGTACTATGTGCCATCCGAAATACAACCCGACATGGCAGACGGACGACAACTGGAAGGCGACCCATTTCATGGGAGACCCTACGGCATACAATGTTGACTACATAACATTGCAGGGAGACCTTGATGGGATCCAGCGGGGATATTACGACCAGTACCCGCCCATGCATACGGGAAAATGGCCGGAATCGGGGCTGGAGTCGATGTACGGAGGGCCTTCGGGCAAGGAGATAACGTGTTGTTCGTGCCACAGTTTCGACGTTGGAAATATTACCGCCGGGAACGCGGATCAATCTCCGTACCTGGGGCCGATACTTGCCCCCGGATACCAGCCGACGGACCTGGTTTCGGGGCTCCTGGCGCGGGCCGGCAGCTATAAAGAGTGGCTTCCGAGCGACGTGCAGAATGTAGTAGTCGGCGGCGACCGAGGCGTGGAGCAGCGGGTCGACAAATACCTCTGCACCGGATGTCACGGTCTGACGCCCAGGACGGAGGTGGACGGACGCGGAGAAGGGTTTACGCATCCTCTTATGAATGCCGACGGGTCAACCCTGTCGAACATAAGCTCCCCGGCCACCCTGACCTTCAACCAGCATGTGAACTGCGAATCGTGCCATACCCCGCACGAGGCCGACAGCTATGGCGGATTTCTGATACTCAAGCGCGTGGCGCTCAAGGACCAGATGGCGAATAACGCTCCGCCCGATCCTTACAAAATCCTTGATATAGACAATTCCGGGAACCCCGTGTCCCCTGATACCTATGTTGAGTTCGCGCCGCTTTGCGAGCTCTGTCATATAGGTTATTGAGGTAGACAATGCAGCGAACCGTGAAGGATATCATATTAGTTTTGACAATGGCCGCCTTTGCGCTGTTGCCGGTTATCTCCTATGCGGCAATAGGCGGCACGGATTCAAAACACAATATGACTCGGTCAAGCGGCTATCCCTACGGCCAGGACGTATGCGCCGCATGTCATTCGTCACATTTCGATTCAGGCGTAAGGCTCTGGGCTTCCGGCAGGAACCTCTCGGATGCGCAGGCCCAGTCCCAGGACGAAAAAGCCGGCGGAAATTATCCGGGAATATATCTATGTCTCGACTGCCACAGCGCGTCAACGGCGGCGCCGTCCTGGGCAAAACCCGCCGCCGAGAACGTCGTTACGCACTCTACGCTCGAAATGAAATTCGCCGGATATTCCACAAAATACGAATCTTTTACGATTCCTTGCACAACCTGCCACAACACGCACCAGTACTGGAACGGATCGTTCCAGCCTGGTCGGAACGGGTACATGATACGCTCAACCATCATCACTCCTAACAGCGGCGTAAAGCAGGTGGTCTTCGGCTCGATGTCCGGCGCGAACTCGATGGGGAGCGATTATACGCCCCATACGTCCGTCTGCGAAATTTGTCATACCAGGACCGCGTACCACAACAATACCTCCTCTCACGATACGCATTACGTGGGGCAGAAATGCACTCTCTGCCACAACCACCAGAACGGTTTCAGCGCGAAGTGGATTTGCACCTCCTGCCACGGGAACCCGCCGACCAGCCAGCCGCTGCTTGTGGGCCGTTCCCTTAAAAACGGTTATCCGCCCACCGGCGAGACCTCAGCCGGGATGCACGCATTCCATGCCTATTCCACAAAAGTTTATTCCACGAACAGCATCGGCTACCCCTGCGGTTACTGCCACAAGGGCGGCATGAGCGATACCGGGCTTACCGACAAGATTATAGAGATAAAGTTCTCGAATTTTAACCTGTATACAAGCGGCAGTTTCGATGGTTTCACCCCGATAAGCGGCTATACCTTCAGCGCCGGCAATACCACAGGCGGAACGCAGGCCTGCTCCAACACATACTGCCACGGCAACTTCTACGGCGGCAACAAGACCAACAAGCCCGTATGGACAAACGCCGCAACAGGGGCGTGCGGCACGTGCCACGCCACGGCCCCTCCGGCACTTCTTGACCACAGCGTTCACCTCACGGCACCTTGGGGGCCGAAGGCATCCTGCGATGACTGCCACGGCTCCAACGCCTCCATTGGCCGCAACGCCGGGCACGTTGGCGGGTTCGTAATCTTTGCGGACGGGAAGAATCTCGCCAACACGACCGTGTGCAACAGGTGCCATGGCAACGGTGCGGCAACGGCAAAGACGTATTGGGGGAATACAACAATAAGATCGAAAGACTCCTGGTGCGAGTCCTGCCACGACGGCTCGTCCATAGTGAATACAGCCTCCGGAACAGGCGGAGCGGACGAGACCGCGCCGAATGTCGTAGGCGACGGCCTGACATACGGATATGACGTAACAGGGCACGGGATGGCGCCGTATGCAACCCAGTGCAACGAATGCCACGACATAAGGTCTCAGCACGTAGGGCCTGCGTCTTTTGCGTACAAAGCTTCGTCGAACAACTATCAATCCGCCTTCAGGATGGGGCCGGTGTACAATACCGTCCCGCTGCTCGGCAACTATACGGCGTCGGACATTGCCCTGTGCTATGTCTGCCACAGCCAGTCGAAGATACTGGGGATGCCAACCGAGGGGAAACCCTCCTCCATGCACGTCCATAACCCCATATACAATTCCGCATGGGCCACGGACTTCCGCAACACCTCGACGACGGCGGGACTTTACGCCGGAGACTGGGATGCCACGGGCAGCGGCGACGTTCCCACCAACATCCACTGGAATCACATGGACGACTACGGGAGCGCCAAGCGCTATCCGGCAACCCTGATATACGACTCGGACGGCGACGGAACCGGGGATTCGCGTATAACCTGCAAGACCTGCCACGACCCTCACGGCACGCATCAGCCCAAGATGGTGTACGACGCGTTCGCACTTGGGACTTATTCCAACCCGCCGAACCCCAGCTACAGGTGGGTTGGCGGAAGCGGATATGCGACTTCAAGATGTACCGCAACGTGTCACACGGCGGGAGACGCGGCTGGAACCGCAGGCATGAGATGGTATCGGCAGGTTCTGGCTAATACCACTACCGGAGCCCCGCAGGGGCTTACGGCGACTCAGCTGCCGTAGGAGAGTCGAGTATGAAGATGACAAAGACGGTTTTATTTATTGCATCGCTCGCGGTTGTGATTACTGCCGGTGGACTGACCGCCATGGCCGAACAAGCGCCCGTAACAGCGCGTACGCCGATAAAGGCGCAGACAAAGGCTCAGACAAAAGCGCAGAAAAAGGCGTATATGACCATGCCCTGGCAAAAATCGCTGCCCATTCGCATGTCCGCGCCTGCGCAAATTAGTTCGCAGACGCCAGTGCGGATGCCCGCGCCAGTGCAGAAGCCGTCGGCACAGGTCCCCGCGCAGGCTTCTGGTGCCGGTAAAACTGCGTCCGGTCAGGTGGCAAAGGCCGGGATTAACAGGAAACCGGGCATAAAGCTTCAATGGAAGGCGCCGGCAGGCTTTGCCGCGTCGAAGATAGTGGGGTACGATATTTTACGCGCCAGCAAGCAGTTGGGGCCGTATAAAAAAATAAACAAGAACCCCATTAAAACGCTCTCATACGAGGACAGGGGCCTGAAAGACAAACAGGGATATTTCTATGAAGTCTGCACGGTTATGCAGAACGGCTCCCGGAGCCGCCCCACCAAGCCTGTAGGGATAATAGCCGGGAACAACCAGCCTTATGCGCCTCCGGCGATAAATTCTTTTACCACAGATGCCGCCGGACAGATAAAATACGCCGGGGACGTCGTGTTCTTCAACATGAGCGGGACTCCGGGTGACAAGGCGGTTTTTTCCATAGAGGGACAGACGGGGAGTATAACGAGGCCGTCCAGGAAAATCCGTATGAAAGAGATAGCGCCTGGTGTTTACAGGGGTGCATGCAGTATCGGACGCGGCGTGCGGATAGTAAACGGTTATGCGGTAGCTACCCTGTCGGACAAAAGCGGCGGGCAGGCCGCCGCAAAGACTGACGCCAATCTCGATTTCATCGGGATAAGAAAACCGGCCATTTCCGGGCTTCGCGCAAGCGGGCTTAAGAGCGACCATGTCTGTATTAGCTGGTTCCTGTTAAACTCCGGCCAGGGATATTACAACCTGTACCGGGATACATCGCGCATAGTAGATGTTACAAAACTTACCCCTCTGTCCGCAAACATCAACCCCGGCGTATCTACCTATATCGACGATTCTGTCAAATCCGGGGCGAGCTACTACTACGTCCTCGCTTATAACGACGCTTCAGGCGCGGCAGTCGCCATAAGCAAAAACCTGAAGGTCAACGTCCCGCGCCTGCAGATTATCTTCGGGAAAAAATCGGTGGAAGAAGATTCCGGCGGGAAAGTGCTGAAGCCAGGAGACGTCCTTAATGTAACATTTAACACGTTGTCGGGCGGCGATGCGACCTTCAGCATGAGGAACGCAGCCCATAACCTCAAGCTTACGGAAGGGCCGTCCGGAGTATACAAGGGCGCATTGACGGTAAAGGAAGGCGAAGGAATTTTTAAAGCCAGGGTAGCCGTGAATTTTACAGCCCCTGACGGCAGCAGGCATTCCGCAATGTCTGCCACGCTGGTGTCCGTGGACGCGCCGAAGGTAAAGCCGAAAAAGGCCGCCGCTGTTGTTGCTGCGGTTAAACCGGCCATCGGTAAAAAACCGATTGCAGGCAAAAAAACGGTGAAGGTCAGGAAACCGGTTATCGCCGGGATAGAGGACAATATCAGTGCCGTCGTCGGGTCTTCGGGCAGACTGACAGCCGGGGAAAAATTTACCGTAACAATAAAAGGCGATCCCGGAAACAGGGCGTGGTTTACGATAGGCAATATACCCAGAAGAATTTTCATGAAACAGACGGCGCCGGGCATATACGAAGGTTCTTATACCATAAGGCCGATGGATAATGCCGGGACATCTGCCGACAGACTGGAGCCTGCATACATTACCGGATTTCTAAGGAGCCCAAGAGGAGCCGTCTCGGACCCGATAAAGTCCTCCGATTCGGTTGTCGTCGACACCTCCTGCAAAATCTCCGTCCAGCCATCGGTATACAGTCTTCCGGCGGACGGGAAAAGCCGGGCTACGATAGACATAACCGTAACGGATGCCGACGGGCAGCCGGTGGAGGGCAGGCGGCTCGCGCTTATGCTGAAATCTGTGCATGCGCAAAAAGCCGGGAACCTCGGCAGACTGAAGGCATATCTGAAGAACCTGACGGACAGCCAGGGGAAGATGACGGCCATATATATTTCGGGAACAGCCGCGAAGACCGCAATGGTGCTTGTGCGCGATAATTCGACGGGGAGTTCGGGGAACGCGTTAATCACCACCGAGGGGCCGGTTTCAAGCCCGTCGCGCCCGTCGCCGGGGCCGGGAAAATTTAAATCCCGGCAGTTACCGTTTCCCGGAAGCCGAAGGATTGACAGCTCGTTGAAGGGCGCGGGCACCGTCGGCCTTCGCTGAGAAGAACTTAACTAACTGGCCGTAAAGACATGGCTTAAAGGCATTGGGGACCTGTGAAAATATACCCGACCCCTTCTCGGAAAATGTTTTTTCCAGGATACTGGTCCGCGATTGTAGCGGGGGCCGTGGTGTTTTTCGCCCTGTGTGCGGCCCCGAAAATTACTTTTGCCGCAACGAGTTACGGGACTGATTTCTCTTATCAGCAGAACGATGCGGCTAATGGCAGTGCTACCAACAATACTGCCCAGGAAAGGTTCGGAGTCTATTTCAACATGCTGTCCGCGCCAAATTCAAAACTGACACTTACAGGGATATTCCGCCTGGACATCGTAAACAATACGGCAAATACGGGCGCTACAAGCTTCGAGCTGGACCCTGATGTGGCCCTCAGGATGGCCACCAGGGCCACACAGATAGGCGTGGGATACACGGACATTAACATGACCAACAACATTATAACGAACGGGGTGGCGCAGACCCAGACGTCCAAGTCCACGGATATGTATGTGGATTCCGCGTTTGCGACTGCAAGCCTGCCGGCCCTAAGGGTCCGGTACGATGCGCGCGACCAGAGCCAGACCGCCAGCGGCTCGCCGTCCACCGACACGCAGAGCGGAGATTTCCGCGTGGCCAGTAATTACAGGATCGGCATAATTACGTTCAGCGGCGATTACGACAACCAGGCGACCAAAACCAATACGACCGCGCAGACCCAGGATCAGACTACCATAGACGCACAAATCGGCGCGGCGAAAAGTTTTGGAAGCAGACTTAATCTCGGCGCGAGGGAGGATTACAACTACGCCCTCTCCACCACCAACGGGCAGAGCTCTTCCAAGGCCTACAATTCAATATCCGAACTGACCGCGTCATATGTGCCTCTTGCTGGAGCGCAGGTTATGGGAAGTTATCTATACAGGCTGTCCGAAGACCTCCTTAACACGTCCGGAACCGGGCGGACTGCCCAAAGCACGTATTACGGCTCAGCAAATTACGCATTCCCTAAATACCTGCGCATCTACGGGTCGTATATCCTGAACGACTCCTCGGGGGGGATAAACTCGTCCACGAGCCAGACGCTGGCCGGGGTGGACCTGAACCATCACGTGGGCATATTCACGTTCAGTTCGAGGTATGAGAAGAGGTTCGATTCAAACAGCACCCAGGGAAGCAGTACCTCGGCGAGCACGTCTACTTCGGACACGCAGGACAACCTCGACTGGATTATATCCGCCCGTCCGTCCATGTTTCTTAACATGGCCCTCTCGGAATCTTATGTCAGTGCCTCGAACTCTGCCAACACCGGTAACACGTCTAACGAATTCAGGTTCATGACAAATATCGGCCCGGTAAAAAATCTTACCCTGAACCCTTACTGGGATTATACCGTAGCGTCCACGTCGCCAGGATCCACGTCTACCACAAACACGGAGGTGGTCATCCCGTTAATGTACGCGCTTAGCCTGAGGCAGAGGCTGATGATGGATTTCTCCGACATGTACAGGATGGCCTGGGCCGGCGGCACCGGCGCGGCCACCACCTCCACAACCCAGAACAATGCGGTGGTGAGGCTTTCTCTCGCAAGGCCGCTGCCAAATACCATGTTGACTGCGAACGCAGCCTTCAATACTACTTCCGGCAGCAATACGCCGTCCACCAGCAACAGTTCATATTCCCTCATGGGAAGCTGGTTCGATCAGCCGCACGTGTTGAACTTCAATATATTATACCAGCCGGCGGCTTCGACGTCTCCAGCCATCATGAATTTCGCCGTTCAGTACGGCCTCGGCGTAAGGCTCAGGAACCTGTCTGTTAGCTTCCAGGCGAGGTATAACTATTCGCAGGTTTTTACATCCGAAAGGAACGATTCACAGTCAATTTATGTGTCGTTAAGTGTTAGAAAATAAACGGCGATTTCAATTTTTAAAAATGTTTAATTTTTGAAGATTGTTATTGCAAATCAATCACGGCTATGATAAAAAGTCAAACTGGGGGAGGGGAGCAACTTATTATGCGGATCAGTATCAGGATTATTCTCGTTGCAGGTCTGGCCGTTTTGTTTCTCGCTGGCTGCGGGAGCGGAACTACCCGCCTTTTTACCAAACCTATCGCCGAATCCACTTACGTGACATACCCCGAATGGGGCCCTGACTGCGATGTCGCGGTTATGCCGTTCGTGAATGTGTCCAAGGACAAGGACGCGGGTCTCAGGGCGCGGGATCTCTTCGTCACTGAGCTTTACATATCCGGAGCCTTCAAGGATGTCGTGGACGAGGGCCAGATGGTAGAGGCGATGAAGAAGCTAAAGCTCAGGGAGACCGACCCTATAAGCAAGGACACGCTTAAGACCTTCGGGGACAGCCTCGGAGTGCAGGCAGTCATATTCGGTACGGTCGAAGTATATAACGAGCGCTCCAACAAACCCGCCCAGTTCGCTGTATCCCTGCGCATGGTGGATGTCGATACCGGCCAGATACTCTGGCTTGGGGATGCGTCCAAGGAGGGCGGCGGAACGGTTTCTGAAGCGCTTGGGCTTTCCGACGGCCCCACTGTTATCGACGTTGCGCGCACTGTCCTGAGCAACCTCGTTGACGACCTGGCGAGCGAAATAAAGGACAGGAAGGTAACTGGGAAGAAGGCCAGAGAGCTTTCCAAGAAGCAGGAGATGGAGAATTCATTGAAAGCCAAGGCCGTTAGCGCGCCTGTCCCGAACCAGCAGGCTGGAGCGACACCGCCGGCGGCTGCCGTAAAGGGCAGTTCCGCAGGCATTACGCCTACGCCGGTCGTTCCTTAACAGCCAGGGGAAAGCCTGAAATAAAGAATAGGGGTTCCAGTATAAAAATGCGTATATCCCTGAAGAACATAAAAACCGTTGCGGTATATGCGGTATTCGCCCTTGCAGTCTGGGGTTGCGGGCACAGCAGGGTAGTCGTGGGACGGCGGGCCGAGACCTCCGGCATAACGCCCCAGGAGCAGTCCCAGCCCTCCGGAACTGGGAGCGCCGCAAAGACCGCGAATAGTGCCGGACAGAAGACCAGCCAGAAAAAGCAACAGTCCGTCCTCAGCGGCATGAATGGCGGCATGATGGGCATGGGTGGTTTTAAGAGGCCTTCCGCCGCCAAGACTTCTCCGGCCAAGACGACGAAGGTCGCAGCGGCGGACATGCAGCCGAAGTCTTCTCCGGCAAGGCCGAGACCCGCGCCTCCCAAGGAGGAGGAAAAGTCCAAATCGGGGCCTGCGCCTTATAAGCTCGATCTCTCCTTCGGCGGTTTCGGGCTTGGCATAGGGCTTTTCGACACGCCCGTGGCTGTCGCGGTTGACGGCCAGGAGAATATGTATGTCGTGGATCAGGGCAATTACCGCATACAGAAGTTCGACCGCTTCGGTCTCTTCCAGTTCGCATTCGGCAGGCAGGGCATGGGAGACGGGGAGTTCGCACAGTCCACAACAACCCCCACCGCGCTCCGCGAGACCGGCGAGTTCGAATTCAATAAACCGGTAGGCATATACCTCGACCAGGACCGAACCAGGAACCTTACCAGGATTCATGTAGTGGATTCCCTGAACAACCGCATACAGCGCTTCCTCGTCGCATCCAACGTGTCCGACTTCATGAACTCCTATAATTCATTGGATGCGAGTCCGCCGAACGTCTTCATAGAGCTGACCAAATCCGGCGACGCGGTGGATACGGCCCTGTACAACAAGTTCCTGGCCGAGAACAGGCTCGTTATACTCGACCCGCTATACCTTCAGGATATTGCGGGAAAAGCCAATCCGTTCCTGCTTACCCAGTTTACATGGGGTGGGCTGGGCTTCACCCAGGGCCAGCTTAACCAGCCAACCTATCTCACGATGGACGAGAACAACGTCCTGTGGGTCTCGGATACCGGGAACGGGCGAGTGGAAGGATTCAACGTAAGCGAGTCCAACCCGGCTGTCGATGCGACATATTACCGCGAGTTCGGAAACGATGTGAACGCCTCGTACGGCAAGGGCAGGCTCAACCAGCCTACCGCCATCGCATACGACAACCAGGGCATGGGCGGTTTCCTGGTACTCGACAAGCTCCCGGACGGGACTTACGCCATCGAAAAATTCGACAAGGATGGCCGTTTTACGGGCGTTTTTACCGCCTCCGGGGACAAGGAAGGACAGCTTAAAGAGCCGGTTGACATTGCCGTGAATCCCTTTGACAACACATGCTTCGTTACGGACAGGGGCAGACGGAAGGTCATGGTCTATAACAACAAGGGCGAGTTCATGTATGAGTTCGGCGGCGATGAGCTGGCAGACCCCAGGGGCATAACGGTTTTAAGAAACGGCTATGTCTATGTTACGGACGCCGCAAAGAACATGGTCTACAGGTATGTCCCGCAATAAGCCTGCAATTGTCCTCTTCGCGCTGTTTTTGTTTGCCGCGCTAATCCCGCTTTCAATATCTACGGCTGACGAAGTGAAAGTGCAGGACTCAGGCGTCCGCGTTCTTGTGCCTGAGAACCTCTCCGCTATCTATTCCGAATCGGAACTCTCCGGCTCCAAACGGCGCGAGGTCTCCGTCCAGTCCACTACGGAGGAAAAAATTTCCGTGGTCGGCATAGCGGACGGCCAGCCCGAGATGGAGATAGTAAACAACGGAAGGTCTACAGTAAAACCGGTATTCCACGGGAAATATTTCCACGCGCAGATTATCCTGTCGCTCGGCGAGAACATGATAGACGTGCGCTGGAAGAGGAAGGGCGGAGACTGGAACGTGGAGACCATTTCGCTCTTCCGCTCCTCGAAGACGCTTGGCGAGCCAAGCATGGACTACCCGCCGTACTCCTTCCACACTCCAAAGAACGAAGAACAATGTCAGCAGTGTCATCAGATGCAGTTGACGCGGGAAGAGATAGAGACGGCAACGGATTCAAGCTGTCTCAAGTGCCATTCCAATCTCACGAAAAATGTTTATGTCCACGGCCCGGTAAATGTGGGAATATGCACCGTCTGCCACGATCCTAACAGCAAACCGAACAAATACAAGGTGGAGGAAGGCGACAAGACCCTGTGCTACTCCTGCCATGTGGACAGGGAAAAGATAGACGATAATATGAAGCGGGAGCACGGGCCTGTAGGCGCGGGGCTATGCACGGTATGTCACGACCCTCACGGCTCGCCTTTCAGGTATCAGCTCGTGCGGTCGAAGAACGAGATATGCCTTATGTGCCACCAGAGCGACGCGAACGCGTGGCTTAATCAAAGCAGTGTCCATCCGCCTTTCAAAAGAGGGGAGTGTTACAGGTGTCACGACCCACATTCCGCGAATTATAAATATAACCTGAAGGCCGACGAGAAGCATATTTGCCTTATTTGTCATACATTTCCGATACCAGGCCACCTGCACGAGCCGGGAAAGGTGCCGCTTTTCAAGCTTCCGGCGGATTTTCCCCTTACAAAACAAGGGAAAACGATGTGTCTGACCTGCCACGACCCGCATGGCGCAAGAGGGCCGCACCTGACGCGCCGGAACGGCTGTAAGGGATGTCATCCGGACAAGGACTCATAGGGGTATCTGATTGATTTTAAATAAAAAAGGCCCCGTTTACGGGGCCTTTTCACGTTTAAATCAGTTCTTTAAATCAGTCCTTTTTCCCGATTTTAAAGATTTTGGTTCCGCATACCGGGCATTTCCCTTCGACGGCGGGTTTCCCGTTCTTCATCGTAATCTCTTTTGCATCGCTAATGTCCCGTTTTTCCTTGCATTTTACGCAGTATCCGCTTGTCATCGCCCCTCCTTTGAAGTGGAATTCATTTTAACATACTACCATTAAATTTTTATAAATCAATCGATTTCTCACGAGGTTCGCCCGTTTGAAACCCGTTTTCCCCGCATACCCGATTTTGCGCAAAACAGGCCAAAAACGGCCCGTTTTCGCCCCGTTTCCGATACCGGCTGAAAAACGCGATTAAATCCCGTTTATGCCTTAACAATCCACGGCTTCCGGTAATAATCCGGAACCGCTATCGACAACGAACTTCCCCGACCAATGAGTTTTACTCTTGAAAGCATTCACCTGTTTATGAGTAAAGCTCTACTCAGATTTTTCCTTTAATGCTCTCCCCGGCGCGGTAGGTTTCACCCCCACCCTTGCCCTCCCCCCTTCAAGGGGGAGGGTAATATTGAACCATCTCCCGGCCTACGGCCACCCCCCCTATCGAAGGGGAAGGGTTATATTTACCCGCGCTTTACATCGGATAGAAATCGGTTTATAATTCTCGCATGAAATTTTTTACAAAACTCCTGTTGGCTGGGGCGGCGGGTGCGGTGCTCATTGGGGCCGTCGCGGGAATAATCTTCGCGCATATCGGCGAGTTGCCGGAAGTTACGGCCCTGGAGCAATACCAGCCAAGCGCCACTACCCGCATATTCTCCGCCGACGGAGAGCTCCTGGCGGAATTCTATACGCAAAACCGCATCCCCGTCCCTGTCTCAGCCGTCCCAAAGAACGTCATAGACGCCTTCCTCGCCGTCGAGGACCCGCGCTTCTACTCCCACTCCGGCATAGACATAACGGGCATCATCCGCGCGGCATACAATGACATCCGCACCGGCAAGCTTGTCCAGGGCGGCTCCAGCATCACTCAACAGCTTGCAAAGATGATGTTCCTAAGCCCGCAGAAGACCTTCACGCGGAAGATAAAAGAGGCGTTCCTCGCCTTGCAGATAGAGCGGCATTACACGAAGGACGAGATACTCGGACTATACTTAAACCAGGTATACCTCGGAAGCGGGGCTTACGGCATCGAGGCCGCCTCACAGAGATATTTCGGAAAATCAGTGGGAAACCTGACCCTTGCCGAGGGCGCTATGCTCGCCGGGCTTCCCGCCGCGCCGACGAAATACTCGCCGCTTAACGACCTCCAGCTCGCGTATTCCCGCCGGGCGCACGTCTTAAGGCGAATGTACGACGAGGGGTTCATAACCAAAGCGCAGATGCTTGCGGCGGAAAAAGAGCCTTTCGTGCGCATCCCGGAGCCGAAAGAGGACTACAAGGCGCCCTATTTCGTGGAGTATATACGCCAGCTTCTGGACGAGAAATTCGGACAGACCGCCCTGTACCGCGGCGGCCTGAACGTATTTACGACGCTTAACTGGCAGATGCAGCAGATCGCCGAGAAGGCCGTTGAAAAGGGCCTCGATAAACTCGACAAAAGGCATCCCCACGAAAAGGAACCTATCCAGGGCGCGCTTCTGGCCATAGAGCCGAACACCGGTTATATACGGGCCATGGTGGGAGGGCGGGACTACAACGAAAGCGAGTTCAACCGCACGACCCAGGCAATGCGGCAGCCCGGCTCCGCATTCAAGGCAATAGTATATTGCGCCGCGCTGGATAAGGGACTTGGCCCGGACTATACCATACTCGACGCTCCGGTATCCTACCCCGGCGCGCGTCCCGGCGTCATGTGGAGCCCGACCAACTACGACCGCAGGTTCGAGGGCGTGGTACCCCTGAGGCGCGCGCTTGCGCTTTCCATTAACGTCGTAGCCGTGAAACTCCTTGCGCAGATCGGCATCCCCACTGCAATCGAATACGCGAGAAAGCTCGGCATCTCCACGCCTCTCGCGCCCTACCTGCCTCTTGCGCTCGGAGCATCGGACGTTACGGTCATGGAGATGGCGAGCGCATATTCCGTATTCGATAACTACGGCATCTATACCGCCCCTACCGGCATTACAAAGATTACGAACAGGGACGGACGGGTTGTGGACGACATGCCGCCTGCGGCAAGGCAGGCGATTTCGGCGGCCACTGCGGCTGAGATGACGGACATGCTGACCGGCGTGGTGAAATTCGGCACGGGCTACGAAGCCTCCGCGCTCGGAAGACCTGCGGCGGGCAAGACGGGCACCACGTCCAACTTCAACGACGCATGGTTCATAGGCTATGTCCCGAGCATGTTAACCGCCGTCTGGGTAGGCTACGACAATCACAAGACCATCGGAAACCGTGAGAGCGGGGCAAGGGCTGCACTGCCGATATGGCTTGATTTTATGCAGAATTACATAAAGGAATTCAAGGTTCCTTATGAGAATTTTCCGGCGCCTTCGGTACGGCGAAATACCTGGACGAATGCAACCACTCCCGGCCTGCCGAGCAATGTCCAGCCTGAAGCTGTTTCCATGCAGAACTCTACAACCTCGCCCGCGCCGGAGCCGAATTACGCCCCGGAACACGTTAAAAAGCGTCGGAGCCGCATTAATTCAATGTAGCCGCCCGATTTATCGGGCGCTTTTAAAACCGTCTGACGAATCAGGCAGCTACAATTACAGGGAAACCTTACTTTTCCGCCTCAGCACTCCACTGAACCAGGCAGGTTGACCGGCATCGGAAACGACGCTCTCGCTTAACGAAAGTCCGTATCTCGCCGCTTCTTTTAACACCGCCACTTCCTGCCCCGCAATAAGCCCGGAGATTATCAATGCGCCGCCTGGTTTCAGCGCGGCTGCCATAGCGCCCGTAAGATCAAGAAGAGGTTCAAGGAAAAGGTTCGCAAGAATTATGTCGTATGGTCCGGCCCCGGCATCCGTGATGCTTCCGTGGATTACACGCACACCGCCCGTCATGCCGTTCAGGGCGAAATTTTTCTCCGCGGCTTCGACCGAGCTTTCGTCTGTATCCACCGCCGTTACATCCCCGACACCCATCATATGCGCGGCTACGGCAAGTATTCCCGTGCCTGTGCCGATGTCGAGGAGCGATTTTCCGGGCAGGTCATCCCGCCCGTCGGCCCAACGCCCGAGGAGTTCCAGAACTGTGAGCGTGGTTATGTGGTCTCCCGCGCC
>DAHWTK010000209.1 GCA_027328825.1 Nitrospirota bacterium | reverse complement strand
GTAAGGACTTCCGGCCCGCTTGAATATGCCTTTAGCCTTTGCCATGCGCGCCTTCCCTTCTTAATCCCTCTTCGATATAGAGCAAAATCAAGTCCCTCATGGTAATGCCTTTTTCGGCGGCCTTAATCTTTACGTTCTTTAAAACCTCGTCCGGTAGATTCCTTAAAAGAAAACTCTTCATATTCCGCCCCCCCTTCGATTGATTATCAAAATAACATAAATTATTTAAATAATCAAGAGAAAAAAGGGGTCTTGAAAAATTTCCCGCGTTCCAAAAACCATCCCGGCCCTCGCGCGCGCCCGCGCGTAGTTCTCTAAAAACTCGTATTCACACTTAAGCAGTTGTGTAGTTAATGTCAATGCAATGACGCATAATATCCTTTTATTCTCAATGAGTTATGGAACTCTCTCACGCGCGCGCGTTTTTTGTCAAAACTCACGTTACATTATCGCTAAGCAAACGGCCTCTAACGTCAATAAAGAACAGGGAAAATCCGAATGGGTATTTAGCATCTTTGTCAACATCTGCATGGTCTTTGAATACTAACTTTTGCTAACCTTTCGCGCGTGGTTCTCGGAAAATTCCTGATACTTGTATATCTCAATAATTATAAAAACCTCTTCTATTGTGTCTGAAAAAGTAGCATCTTAAGCATAACCAGATTTTTTCTTTTCG
>DAHWTK010000208.1 GCA_027328825.1 Nitrospirota bacterium | reverse complement strand
CGTCTTCCTCAAATAATGGTTCCACGCCCCAGTGATCCGCGCCGGCCTGTGCACGGAGGTTCCGGAATCAAACTTTCTGGGATCAAGGCCGGCATGCGCAGTCCACTGGCGCTTGTTCATATGCTCCGGCAAGACAGCTAGCTCTCCCAGGATCTGAATAGCGCTGGCCCGAGCGATGCCGGTAACGGAAACGAGGTGGTCGAACCTGCGGCCAAGCTGGTCCTCCTCGCGGATTAATTTCTCTGCCCGAAGTAGCAAAAGCTCAATCCGCTTATTAAGAAAACATAGGTGCGCCTTGATATCGCCCGCGCAATCTCCAAGCTCGCTGGCTGTATCGGCATGCAGGCGATTCTTCTCGGCCGCTAACAGCCTTTTTAACACAGTAATAACTCTCTGGATAGCCGCTACATCTCCAGACAGGAGTCTGGAGTTTTATGCGGCGGAATAAAAACCATTTCGCCGCGCAGAACTCTTGGTCCGAAAAAAACTATTTCATAAATGACACTATTTTGTGTCATATCAGTTGGGCATGTGAGCGTTTGTTTTCTGCGCTTCAGCCCCATCTTTATGGAAATGACGCAAGTGGAAAGAAGCGACCTTACTCAGGCTGCCTCTTGTCACTCCTATCCGTTGCCGCCGGCGCCGCCTCGCTGGAGGTGATTGGCTTTAGATAGCCGC
>DAHWTK010000207.1 GCA_027328825.1 Nitrospirota bacterium | reverse complement strand
GATATGTCTTCCTCTATGGTCCGCCTGATGCCAGGGCGCTGCACCTTTATGACCACCGGAGAGCCGTCCAGGAGGACGGCATTATGGACCTGCGCAATAGAGGCCGCGGCTATCGGGGTCTCGTCAAAATCAAGGAAGACCTTCTCCATCGGCAGATGGAGCTCTTCCTCTATCACCCTTCTGGCCTCCGCGCCCGGGAATGGGGGGACTTCGTCCTGGAGTTTTTTGAACTCGTCCGCGTACTCCGGGCCCACAACGTCCGGCCTGGCCGAGAGTATCTGCGCAAGTTTTATGAAGGTGGGGCCAAGCTCCTCGAAGGCAAGCCTTAAATTGCGCGGCATGCCGGGGGATTTGAGCGAAGGCCACTGCCCAAAGGCCCTGAGGCGTGTGAGGAAAGGCACGTAGCGTCCAAGACGGCCTTCATCCACTACGCGGCCGAAGCCATATTTCAAGAAGACGTTTATTATCTGCTGCAGTCTTCTTGCCGTCTTATAGCGCTTGCGTAAAAAGGGATTCAAAAAAGGATTTCCGGGACGGGCATATTTTTATTTTTTTATTTTATTTTATTTTTCCGGATTCCGCCTTACTCGTCAGGTATTATCTTCTCTTCGGGCCCGCTCCGCGCCTCCAGCCTCTTGACCCGCAGAGACAACGCCTGGACCTTCCGGCTCATGGCCTC
>DAHWTK010000206.1:260-687 GCA_027328825.1 Nitrospirota bacterium | reverse complement strand
GACAAGAAGGCGCTTAAGTAAAGCCTCCGCCATCACCGCCCCTACCCGCCGAGGACCTTTTTTATGGTTTCCTTGAGCTCCTTGAGGTCCGTGTACTTGACCACGTAGGCGTCGGACGCCCAGACGCCGAAGTTGTGCTTGTACTCCGGGTAGGCCGTGCACATTATCATGGGCAGGTCGCGCCTCTTCTCCTTGAGCGCCCTCAGGACCTCGATGCCGTCCATGCCGGGCATCCGCACGTCGAGGGTCACGAGGTCGGGAGCCACCTCGCCGGCCATCCTTATCGCCTGCTCGCCGTCCGCGGCGAGGAAGACCTCGTAGCCCTCCTCGGTCAGCTCCTCCCTGTAAAGCTCGCGGATGTTCTCCTCGTCGTCCACCACAAGTATCTTCTTGGCCATGCTGGCACCCCCAATCAGCGGTCGTCGCC
>DAHWTK010000206.1:0-250 GCA_027328825.1 Nitrospirota bacterium | reverse complement strand
GAAAACGGGGGCCCAGTGGCTTTAAAGACACCGGGTTCCCGCTTTTGCGGGAATGACACATGTTGTCTTTGTCTTATGCCTCCCTGCCGGCCCCTTCGAGCGCCTGTCTCCTCCTTATCGGCAGCCTTATCCGAAACGTGACCCCGACGCCCTCCTTGTTGACCACCTCTATCTCGCCGTCGTGGTTCTTCACTATCTTGCTCGTGATGGCAAGCCCCAGCCCGGTGCCCTTCTCCTTGGTGGTGAAGAA
>DAHWTK010000205.1 GCA_027328825.1 Nitrospirota bacterium | reverse complement strand
GGGTCGGAAGGGAGCTTACCGAAAAGCTCCGTAACGGCGCCCCCGGAAAGCCCGTCCAGGAAGCCGTCTTCGAAGCACGCGGCGACGGAAAATTTTATATTCGGCATGGCAGTTTAAAAACCGTAAGAAAGCGAAACTGTCCGGCTTTTCTTTGGTTACTTTCTTTTCACCTGAAAAGAAAGTAACGACATCCTCCAGAAACGCCGCCGCCGCACCTTGAAATCCTTGATTCCCGCATCCTCCGCGAGTCTTCTCATCTCGGATGGCGTAAAGGCTTTAAGGACGGAGAGAGGCCCGTCGCAGCGGGTATACCTGTTGGCCGTAAAGAGCCGGGTTAAAATCCATATCAGCGCCCAGGGGATGATATTTCTGCGCAAGTCCCCGATAATTACGGCAAACCTGGAGACGCGGGACATCTCGACCATGAACTTCACGGCGTCGCCGCGGCTCAGGTGGTGCAATACAAGGGAACAATGTACAATATCGAAGCTTCCATCCGGGAAAGGGAGCCTCAGGCCATCGGCCAGAACATATGATATTTCAGAATTTCCTTGAGGCCGGTCTACCGGTTGAAGCCGGGCTGCCGGTTCGCGGTTCCAGGCACGCCCCGCCGAAAGCGCGGCAAGGTTTAAGTCCGCAGCCACGGAAAACACCGCATAGCCTTTATCTTCCGCATACCCGGCCATGGC
>DAHWTK010000204.1 GCA_027328825.1 Nitrospirota bacterium | reverse complement strand
CAAGAAGGAACTCCAGCGACAGGTAATAGACCCTCTTTGCGTCTACGCGGTAATACTCCTGCTGGGTCTTTATCCATTTCCGCGCAAGGCGGTCTCTGGCGGTAAGGACAACGGCGTTGAACTTGTCCCATGCGGTCGCGGAGTGCATGTCTTTTGCGAGCGAATCCGTAAGGTGGTTCATCAGCGAGCGGCGGAGTTTTTTCTCGTCTTCTTTTGCCATAAAAAAATACCTCGAAATAACTGAGATTTCCAGCCGCTCTATAATAGCATTTTTGGCAAACGCCCCTGTACGCGAAACTGTGCGGACACGGTTGCAATGTCGTGCTTCACCTTGCCGGCGTCCGCGGTTGTCCGTTAGGATTGAGGGCGGAGCAGTCTTTAACCCCTGTTCCCTCACCCCCGCCCCTCTCCCGGAGGGCGAGGGGGAAAAACATGACGAAAAGAAGGGGGCATTTGAACACGTTGAACAAAAATTTCCAAAAAATAATTTTAAATCAAGGAGATGCGAACCTGAATCTGAACACTAAAAAAAGGAGGGTAAAATGAAAGCCGGAATGACAAGACTTGTCAAGCTTGTTTCCGGGACACCACACTGGCGCCCCCATGACCTTGGGAAGCAGGCTTTTTTGATTTTTGCCTTTCCGGGGCATGGGGCGGGAACATAATATATGATTTGCCTCATGGCCTGCCGTC
>DAHWTK010000203.1 GCA_027328825.1 Nitrospirota bacterium | reverse complement strand
AATCACTTTGTCGTGCCCGGCGCCACCAGGGTCTTCAGGATCGACCCCGTGCGGAGGTTTAACGGGAGGTCATTCGCCGGCATCGGCGTCCGAAGCACAAGGGGAATGATCTCCACGGGAATACCGCACTCTTCCACGCGTGTGTTTAACAGGATGATGCCCCGGGCCATGCCCCCCGCGCTGAGGACGCTTCCCAGGGGCGGATTCCGGGCCGCTCCAGGGGGCAGGTTTCCCGGCGCACCCGGCGGGCGAATGCCCGGCGGCGGTATGCCGGGCGGGCCTCAGGCCCCCGGCAGACCGGGAGGCGGGTTCCCGGGCGGCGGCCCCGGAATACCCGGAGGGCCAGGCGGCGGCAGATATCCAGGCGGCGGGGGAATGCCGCGCAGGTAATATCGCCCTCACCCATAATATTTCCCTCACCCCCTGCCCCTCTCCCGGAGGGCGAGGGGTTTATTAACAGTCTCATAATTAGGATAGAGACATTTGCCTGCGTCCTGATGGCAAGGCAGATATCCGCCCGGTCCTTGAGTGAGTGAGTAAGCGGACGGATACACACCGTTGCATCTTGGCAACCGTTCGCCATTCGCCCTGAGGACAAGTCAACATAATCTGGACACGCCCGGAACCGCACGACCGAACGAAAGGGCCGGGCGGATATCTGCGGGCGGGAATGTACTAGAACCTATCTCAAAA
>DAHWTK010000202.1 GCA_027328825.1 Nitrospirota bacterium | reverse complement strand
TCGGGCCTGCCGCGCTGGATGTAGCCGTAGCCGGTCTCGGGGCGGGTCGGAACGATGCCGAAGGTGACCAGCTTGCCGGAGCCCGCCGCCGCGAGCGCCGCGCGCACGGCCTTCTGGAAGGCCGGCACGTCCCGGATCACGTGATCGGCCGGCAGCACCAGCAGCAGCGGATCGGTGCCCCCGGCCGCTTTCAGCGCCGCGTGGGCGGCGAGCGCGATTGCCGGGGCGGTGTTGCGCCCGAGCGGCTCGAGCACCATGGCCTGCGGCTCGATGCCGATCTCGCGCAGCTGCTCGGCGACGAGAAACCGGTGCGCCTCGTTGCACACCACCACGGGGCCGGCGGCCGAGAGCCCCTCGAGCCTGAGCGCCGTCTGCTGGATCATGGTCCGCTCGCCCGTGAGCGCCAGCAGCTGCTTCGGGTACAGCTCGCGCGAGAGCGGCCAGAGCCGCGTACCGGCGCCGCCGGAGAGAATCACCGGAGTGAGCATGGGACGGTTCCTATGGGTTCCCGTGGGGCGGGCCGCTGCGTGCGCGAGAGCGGACGAGCGACCACTGGCGCCGGGAGGGTAGCGGAAGCGGCGGCTGTCCTCAACGACGCAGTCCGTGCCGCCCGAGCGACCCGGCCGGGCTGGCGCGGCATTGATCTCTTGGATGGATCGCCAGCAGATCGACCGTCATTGCGCTGGCGGCATGGCC
>DAHWTK010000201.1 GCA_027328825.1 Nitrospirota bacterium | reverse complement strand
GGCAAAAGAGGAACTTCTATCCGTCCCTGCGGAGACACTGATAAAGCACGGCGCGGTATCTGAAGAGACAGCGAAGGACATGGCGGAAGGGATACGAAAAAGCGCAAAAACGGACCTGGGGCTTGGCATAACCGGAATTGCCGGCCCGGGCGGCGGGACGGCGGAGAAGCCCGTGGGGCTTGTGTATATCGGCCTTGCGACGCCGGCGGGGGTAACGGTAGGGAAATTCGATTTCCCCGGCGACCGCAGAGCGGTTCGCTTCGCCTCTTCGCAAATGGCGCTGGACATGATACGCCGATACCTGATAAGCTGATGGCTCAAAAAAATTCCATCCGCACGTTCATCGCCATCGAGCTTCCGCACGAAATAAAGGAGGCGATGGCGGGTGTGCAGGCGGAGCTTGGGAAATCGGGCGCGGACGTGGGCTGGGTGAATCCTTCGGGCGTTCATCTGACGCTCAAGTTCCTGGGGGAGGTCGAGGAGACAAAGGTCGCCAAACTCGGCGACGCGCTTGAGGGCGCATTTCAGGGCGAGGCGGCATTTATGCTCAGAGCGAAGGGCATCGGCTCGTTCCCGACCCCAAGAGCGCCGCGCGTGGTATGGCTTGGCGTGGAGGGCGACACGGGAAGACTTGCGGCCACCGCGGAGACGGTGGAGCGTGTCTGCGCCGGATTAAAGTTCCCGAAAGAATCGCGTCCGTTCAAGGCGCACCTGACGC
>DAHWTK010000200.1 GCA_027328825.1 Nitrospirota bacterium | reverse complement strand
ACGATGAAAAAACGTAGAAGTGGATTACTCGTAGGAATGGCTGCCATAATGATTGCCGTCGCTCTTTCGGTCTGCGCCCTCGCCGACTTCACGGTCGGAAAGACGATGACAGAGGCGTTCCAGGGGGTAACATGGTAACTAAGTTCACAGATGAATTCGACGCGACAATCCGGGATGCCGTCTTGAGGGGCTGGGTCGGATGCGACTGGCTCTTTTTCAAGGCGCAAAGACAGGCGGAGACTGGCGGCGAGAAAGACCCTGTTCATGCCGTATCCTCGACCGGCGCGAAGGGGCTATTCCAGCTTATGCCTTCTGTATGCGCGCAGTTCAAGGTCATTGACCCCTTTGACCCGAAAGAGAATGCCCGAGGCGCGGTGGAGGCCATGTCCTCGATATGGACGCAGTTTATGCGGGAAAGCGACATGGAGCGCATGAAGTTATCCTGGGCCGGATATAACTGCGGTGAGCATCATGTCTTCGCGGCCCAGAAGCTTGCAGAGGCGGCAGGAGTGGATTCCCGAATATGGGATAATGTCCAGCCCTTCCTTGCGCAACTGACGAAGCCGGAAGGTAGCCGGGCTATGAGCGATGATAGCGTGAATCAGGTTACGGACTATGTGGCGAGGATACTGAACTACTACAACCAGCTTAAGGCGAGCTAAACGAAAGGGCGAACATGGACTCGTCAACGCTTGTGAACGTGGTAATCGGGGCAGCGC
>DAHWTK010000001.1 GCA_027328825.1 Nitrospirota bacterium | reverse complement strand
GGGCGATACCGGCAGCAGGCGGAAAGACATCGCCCCCGCGAGGATTATTCCCACGGTCAGAAGCGTCGTCGCGACAGGTCTCTTTATGAATACTTCGGAGATGTTCATACTATTTTAAAAAACCTTTCACCCCGCGCCCTTTTAACGGGAGAGAGGCAGGGGGGAAGGATTACCCGCTATTTCTTTTTTATCCTCCCCGCAATCCTGTCGAACGCGAGGTATATCACCGGCGTAGTGAAGAGGGTGAGCGCCTGGCTGACAATCAGGCCGCCGACTATGGATATGCCGAGCGGTCGCCGAAGCTCGGAGCCGACTCCGCGCCCGAGCGCGAGCGGAAGAGCGCCCAGTAGCGCCGCAAAGGTCGTCATGAGTATAGGCCGGAACCGGAGCAGGCACGCCTGGTATATCGCCTCGGTCGGGCTTTTGCCTTCGTTTCTCTCGAGGTCGAGCGCGAAATCGACCATCATGATGCCGTTCTTCTCCACGATACCAATGAGGAGTATGATGCCGATTATGGCGACGACGTTCAAGTCGGAATGAAAAATCATGAGCGCCAAGAGCGCGCCGACGCCAGCCGACGGCAGGGTGGAGAGTATCGTCACGGGATGGATGTAGCTCTCGTAGAGGACGCCGAGGATTATGTAGACCGTAATGAGCGCGGCGAGGATCAGCAGGGGTTCGTTGGAGAGGGAGGCTATGAACGCCTGCGCCGTGCCCTGGAAGCTCGTCTGTATGCTTGCCGGAACCCCGAGGCCCTTTACGGCCTTCTCCACCGCCGAAACCGCGCCGCCCAGGGACGCGCCCGGCGCGAGATTGAATGAAGCCGTTACCGCCGGGAACTGCCCCAGGCGGTTTATCACGAGCGGGGCAGTCGTTTCCGAGGCCCTGGTAATCGCGCCGAGCGGGACTTCTCCGCCGCCGGAGCTCCTGAGGTATATGGACTTAAGCCCCAGCGGGTCCTGCTGGAACTCCGGCTTTACGGACATCACGACCCGGTACTGGTTCAGCTCCGTGAACATGGTGGATATGAGCCTCTGGCCGAAGGCGTCGTAGAGCGTGTCGTCTATGGTCTGCGGCGTGATGCCGAGCCTCGAGGCCGTGCTCCTGTCTATGTCGAGGTTTTCCTGAAGCCCCCTGTTCTGCTGGTCGCTGCTAACGTCGGCAAGCTCCGGCAGGGTTTCAAATTTCTTTATTATGCGGGGCGCCCAGGTGTCGAGCTCGTCGGCGCTCGGGTCTTCCATCGTATACTGGAACTGCGTGCGGCTCTGGCGCACGTCCACGGTCAGATCCTGCACCGGCTGCATGAAAAGCCTTATGCCCCGGACGGCTGCGAGCTTAGGCTTAAGCCGCCTTATAATGGCGCTCGCGCTCATGCCGCGGTCTGAGAGCGGTTTTAAGTTTATAAGTATGCGGCCGGTGTTGAGCGTCGTGTTCGTCCCGTCCACGCCGATGAAGGAAGAAAGGCTTTCCACCGCCGGGTCCTTGAGGATTACAGCCGCCAGTTTCTGCTGGCGCACGGCCATTTCGGGGAAGGATATGGACTGCGGCGCCTCCGATATTCCCTGTATAACCCCCGTATCCTGTATCGGGAAGAAACCCTTCGGGATGGCCATGTACAGAAGGACCGTCAGAACGAGCGTGCCCAGGGCGACGAGCAGCGTAGTGTTCTGGTGGTTCAGCACGAAGCGCAGGGCCTTTCCGTAGCGCGCTATCATCCTGTCGAACATTCCCTGAGACCAGTGGTAAAATCGCCCCTGTTTCTCCTCCGGCGTGTGTTTCAGGAGCCTCGCGCACATCATCGGCGTAAGAGTCAGGGAGACGACCGCCGAGATGAGTATCGTTACGCCCAGCGTCAGGGCGAACTCCCTGAAAAGGCGGCCTACTATGTCCCCCATGAAAAGAAGCGGTATCAGGACGGCGATAAGTGAGACGGTCAGGGAGAGGATTGTAAACCCTATCTGTTTTGAACCCTTCAGGGCGGCTTCGAGAGGCGGGTCTCCCTGTTCGACGAATCTCGCTATGTTCTCTATCATGACTATGGCGTCGTCCACGACAAAACCCGTGGATATTGTGAGCGCCATGAGCGAGAGGTTGTTCAGGCTGAAGCCCATGAGATACATTACGCCGAACGTCCCGACAAGGGACAGAGGGACTGCGACGCTCGGTATGGCAGTCGCGTAGAGGTTCCGGAGGAAGAGAAATATGACCATTACGACAAGCGCTATGGCGAGGAGCATCTCGTACTGCACGTCCCGCACCGAGGCCCGGATGGTGGTGGTGCGGTCGGTAAGTATCGTGACGTGTATCGAGGGCGGCAGGGAGGTTTCAAGCTGGGGCAGGAGCTGTTTTATCCTGTCCACGACGGCGATTACGTTCGCGCCGGGCTGCCTCTGGATGTTGAGTATCACGGCGGGGGTCTTGTTCATCCAGGCCGCCTCCTGCACGTTCTCGGCCCCGTTCATAACCTCCGCGACGTCCGAAAGCTTCACGGGCGCGCCGTTTTTATAGGCCACGACGAGAGAGCGGTATTCCTTGCTCGAAAGGAGCTGGTCGTTCGCCCCGATGATGTAAGACTGGTGCGGGCCGTCGAAGCTGCCCTTCGCCTGGTTGACGTTCTCGGCGCCGATTGCCGTGCGCAGATCCTCGAGCGTCATGCCGTAGGAGGCGAGGACAGTCGGGTTCGCGCGCACGCGCACCGCGGGCTTCTGGCCCCCGCCGATGCTCACAAGCCCCACGCCCGGAAGCTGGGAAATCTTCTGCGCGAACCGCGTGTCGGCCAGGTCTTCCACCTGCGGCAGGGGCATGGAATCCGAAGTGAGGCCGAGCGTAAGTACCGGCGCGTCCGCGGGGTTGACCTTGCTGTACACGGGCGGGTTCGGGAGGTCTTTGGGCAGGAAGGTCCCAGCCGCGTTGATTGCCGCCTGCACCTCCTGCTCGGCGATGTCGAGGCTCAGGTCCAGGCCGAACTGAAGCGTGATTATGGAACTGCCGCCTGAGCTTGCCGAGGTCATCTGGGCAAGGCCCGGCATCTGGCCGAACTGGCGCTCAAGCGGCGCCGTAACGGACGAGGCCATGACGTCCGGGCTTGCGCCCGGATAGAACGTCCGCACCTGGATTGTCGGGTATTCCACCTGCGGCAGGGCGGCGACCGGGAGCTGGCGGTATGCCACGGCGCCGGCCAGGATGATGGCAATCATCAGGAGTGTCGTTGCGACCGGACGGGTTATAAACGGGCGGGAGATGTTCATTACTTCTTTATTATCTCAACTTTGCTTCCGTCCTTGAGTCTCTCCATGCCGTCCGTTACGACAATCTCGCCGGGCGATATGCCGGAAATTACCGCGATTTTGCCGTCCTCCGTCTCCCCGGTTTTGACAGGCCGCATCGCGGCTATGTTCCCGGGTCGGACGATATAGACATACGCGCCATGGCTTCCTCTCTGGACGGCGACGGTCGGTATCACCACTACGCCCCGGAGTGTCTTGACGAGCAGGGATGCGTTTACGAACTGGTTTGGGAAGAGCTGGTTTCCGGAGTTGCTGAAAATCGCCTTTATCTTTACCGTCCCGGTGGACGGGTCTATCTGGTTGTCGAGCGTAAGCATGCGTCCGGAGGCGATTTTGTGCAGCATTGCGCGGTCGTAAACGTCCACGAGCGGGTGTCCGCCTTTCCTGAGACGCGCCTGCAACCGGGGCAGGTCGTCCTCCGCTATCGGGAATACGACGGTTATGGGATGATCCTGCGTTATTACGACAAGGCCGGTCGTGTCGGTCGCGTGGACTATGTTGCCGGGGTCTATAAGCCGAAGCCCGACACGTCCGCTGACAGGCGCGGTTACTCGGGAATATGCAAGCTGGAGTTTTGCGCTGTCTATGGCGCCCTCGTCGGACTTCACGACGCCTTCATACTGGCGCACGAGGGCCGCCTGCGTGTCGAGCTGCTGTTCCGGGATGGAGTTCTGGGACCAGAGGGTCTTGTAGCGTTTGAGGTCTATCCTGGCGTTATCGAGGAACTGCCTGTCTTTTGCCATCTGGCCCTGGGCCTGGATCAGCTGCACCTGGAAGGGCCTGGGGTCTATCTGCGCCAGAAGCGCCCCCTTTTTCACCTCCTGGCCCTCGCGGTAATTCACGCTCATGAGCTGGCCGTCCACGCGGGTCCTGACTGTAACGGTATTCAGCGGGACTACGGAGCCAAGGCCTGTGATATAGACATTTATATCGCCTTTTTTCGCGGGAATTACCGAAACCGGGGCCGGGCCGGCGGCTGATTTCGGCATTTTTTTTGCGGCCCCGGAGCGCTCCAGGGCATACGTTCCGACGACTGTCAGACACATTATTGCAATGAGAAAATATATTTTACGCTTTGGCGAAGCCTGCCTGTTATTCCCCGTTCCTTCCATTCCGCCTGTTTTTTCCTGTTCGGACATGTAAGTCTACCTCACTGCTCGATTTTTCCGTTCACGGTTAAAAACACTTATTATACTAAAAAACCATGAATTTACTAAGTTATTTTAAAAGGAAACCCTGAGATGCAAATATAGACGGCGCGGAGGGCGGCATGGTTACAGATAAAAGGATTAATCGCCCATGGCAGGCCAGAAAACGGAAAACAACAGCCTTATCGCTCTATGAAATAGTTATTCCATACCTCACCCAGGATGTCCTTCGTGATTGACGGCTTTATGTTCCGGTACTTCGATATGTCCATCATCTGTTCGATTATGTCGCGCGGATGGCAGGCGTTTAACGCCGTTTTGGTCTTGGCGTAACGTTCGCACATGAGCCAGTCCAGGGCCTCCTCGGGGCATTCTATGCCCATTGCGGCGCATACCCGGCTGAATATCTCCCTGAACTCCCCCTCCGTCGGGTGGTCTATCTTTATTTTGTAATGTATGCGCCGGAGGAAGGCCTCGTCCATGAGGTCCCCGGGTTCGAGGTTCGTTGCGAATATTACGAGCTCGTCGAATGGTATCTCGAATTTCTTGCCGGTGTGCAGTGTAAGGAAATCGCTTCTCCTTTCGAGCGGGACTATCCAGCGGTTAAGCAGGTCCCGGGGCCTTATCGTCTGACGCCCGAAGTCGTCGATTACGAACACGCCGCCGTTGGCCTTCATCTGGAGCGGCGCCTCGTAGAACTTGTGTACGGGGTTGAAATCGAGATCGAGCATCTTCAGGGTAAGTTCTCCGCCCGCGACTACGAGAGGCCTTCTGCAAAGGACCCAGCGCTGGTCGCAACCGCCGCACTCGCCCGCGTCCGGCGCAGTCGAGTGGTTCACCGGGTCGAACACTCTTATTATCTCCCGTTCGACGGCCACGGCATGGGGTATGCACACGGCCTCCTTCATCACCCGTCCCAGGGCCTCGGCGAATACCGTCTTGCCGTTCCCCGCAGGGCCGTAAATAAATATAGATTTCCCGGAATTAACCGCCGCTCCGAACTGGCCCAGCAGGTGTTCCGGAATGACATACGGCGCGAAGGCCATCCGCATGTCCGGCTCGCTTAAGGATACGTTCCGGATGGAATTTCGCTCGGCCATCTGCCGGTATTCCTGAAGCGTAACGGGCGCAGGGCCGACATAGGAGCTTTTTTCCAGGAGCTCGGCAGCCCTGTTGCGGCCCTCGGCGGTAACGGAGAAAGAATACGTGACGCTCTGATACGACGAGCCGCCTTTTACCTCGCAGAACTTGCCCTGCCGCATATCCTGCACTATGCCCGTTATTATATTATGCGGCAGCTTCATCCTCTCGGAAAGCTCCGGGATTGTGAAGGTCCCGAGATAGAACACCTGTTTTAGCGCAAGCTCTGTCAGGAATTCGCGGTTCAGACCCGTGGCCTCGGCGGAAGACGGCGGAGGGGGCAGGGCCCGTATGTTTTTTTCACCGAATTTCATACCCATAAGCACCTCCAATTAGAAAATATCAAAATTGATTATTTTCGTCAAATTGCATTCACATTAAAATAAGTATGGTTATTACAGCAGATTTGACAAACTCTTAATGAGTAGTTATTATATAAATCAATATAACGCAAGACATAAGCAGGTCGGGACGACTCGAACCGGAACCGCTTGAATCAGAACCATTTTTAGTCTTCCTTTCTTAAAGTTATCTACTCCAAATAATTCTAACCGAAACATTTTTCTGAAAAGGAGAAAAACAATGAAGGACATGATACTCATGTTGTCTGCATACCTCAACGGTCTCAGGCGTCCGCTCGAAAACGAAAAAGGGCAGGGCCTTGTGGAATACGCCCTCATTATCTTCCTCGTCTCGATAGCGGCAATCGTCACCTTGGGAGTCCTAGGCACGACGGTATCCGGCGTCTTCACCACCATCACCAACTCGTTATAACAACCGAAGTTCCGCCGGGACCTTCTTTAGGGGGTCCCGGCGGATATTTATGGACGAGGGGACGACATGACGCCGATGCGGTTTTTAAAACCCGTTAAAAACGAAAAAGGCCAGGGCCTCGTGGAATACGCCGTCATTCTGCTCCTTGTGGCCGCGGCGGCGGTCGGCGTTTTTACAACCTTCGGCGGCGGGGTCGTGAGTCTTTATTCAACCATAGTCAGTTCGTGGCCATAATGATGATATCGGCTCCGCGAAAAAAGATTCCCGGAAATTCCGGCCAGGCGATAGTGGAGTTCGCGCTGGTCTCCATGTTCTTCTTCGCGCTTATTTTCGGAGTGGTGGAATTCGGGCGCTACTGGTATTACTCGACACACCTTTCGAACTCCGTCAGGGCCGCCGCACGCTACGGCGCCGTCCTGCCGGACCCTGCCGCCATAGTGAGTTCGACGGAGACTTACGCTGCGGCAAGGATAGATACCTATCTGCCGCCAGCTGGCCTGACGTCAGTAGCCACCACCATCCTCCCGTCGCCGAACGAAGGCACATACGGAGAGACCATAGTGGTCTCGGCGACGTATAGTTTCGATGTGCTGGCCGGGACGATAATACCGGGTTTCAGCGGGACTATCCCGATAACCCGCACGGCGAGCATCACTTACGAAGGCGGCTCGTGATGGACAGGCTGAGGAATAACGGAGGGCAGGCCCTTGTGGAGTTCGCGCTCGTATCCGTTGTCCTTATGGTGTTTGTCGTAGGGGTGGCGGAGTTCGCACGGGCGTGGTATTACGACAACGCCCTGGAAAACGCCGTGCGCGCCGGGGTGCGGTATGCGACAGAACTTCCCAACGACGCCAGTTTTCAGAGCAATGTCGCCACCTACGTGCAGAATCAAATGACCTCGGCGGTACCGGTCGGAGGAGCCTATGGCGTAACGTTAAATACACCGACTATAACAATCAACAGTACCACTCCTCCGCCGACAGTTACAGTTATCGAATCGTGCGTATTCAGCGACCCGGTACTGGAGGCATTCAGCTATATTGTCTCGGTTTTTTTCAGCAAGACCATACCTGCGAGCCTTACGCTTTCGCGATCCGGGACGATGTATTACAGCGGCACCTGAAAAAGGAGGAATAGAGATGGCCCTTCCATCAAGGATTACAGTCGTTATCGCGGCGGCGGCCCTTGTGCTGGCCTCCGTGTCGGCCTACCTTGTCTACGGATACCTGACGAAAAAAGAAAAAGAGGCGACGCTTGCAAAACTCGAAATCCGGCAGGTCGCGGTAGCGGCGTCGGATATACCGTTCGGGACGAGGATTAATCCGGCACAAGTAAAGCTTGCGGACTGGCCAAAGAATAATATGCCCGCCGGCTCCTTTGCGGACATCAGGCCGGTCGAAGGCAGGCTTTCCATAACGCACATCCCGGCGGGGGAGCCGGTGCTTCAGTCCAACCTCGCCCCGCAAAACGGCGGAGCGGGAGTAATGAGCTATATCATAAGGCCGGGGAAGAGGGCAATAACCGTCGCCGTGAACGACGTGGTGGGGGTAGCGGGGTTCGTTCTGCCGAACAGCATGGTGGACGTCGTCGCGACGGTAGAGTCGCCATACGGCAGGCCGAACGGCAGGAGAAACCTTATAAGCAAGATTGTGCTCCAGGACGTGCGCGTGCTGGCTGTCGGCCAGATACTCGAGCAGAGGGGCGGCAAGCCGGTGACCGTGCCGACCGTTACGCTCGACGTTTCTCCCGAGGACGCGGAGAAGCTGGCGCTGGCGAGCCAGAACAAGGTCCAGCTTATTTTAAGGCACGTGGGCGACAGCGACATCACAAATACGAAGGGCGTAACGGTTGCGACGCTTCTCGGAGGAGACGCGCCCCAGCCGGAGCACCCGGTTTTCAGGCGTAGTGGCCGTCCGGGGAGAAGGCGGGGCGCGATACTCGCAGCGAGAACGGTAAGTCCGCCGGAGGTGAACATAGAGGTAATAAAGGGGAGCCTTCGCACCAACGAATCGTTCAGATAGAAGTTATAAAAAAGGAGGCGTTTTAAATGTGCGAGAACCGTACGCGCGTTAAACCGAGGTATTCAAGACTGCACGTCTTTTCAATCGTATTCATACCAATGCTGTTATCGGCGGTCTTTTCCGCATCGAAGTCCTTCGCCGGGGTGTACACGGAGGTGCGCGTAGGCGAATCCGTCATACTCACGGTGCCGTACCAGGTAAAAAGATATTCAGTAACCGTGCAGGAACAATCGGTAGACTCCTCCAACCAGGGCGTAAAGATAGAGAAAAACGCCGAGCCGAAAAGCCCTGCCCTCGTACAAGTCATTTACGCCGTTCCGGACCATCCCGTCTTTAAAAAAATGCTTGTAAAGGCGTCCGACCCGCCTGCGGCCCCGGACAGTTCCGGCGGCAAAACCGAGATAAAAATCGACGGAGAGTATCCCGGCAAGGCGACGCTCATCGTCTGGGACAAGGACGAGCACAAACAGTTCTTCGACGTCAACGTCGTAATGGACACGACTGACCTCAAGGCGGCGATAGACGCAATCGCCAGGGACGACGCGTCCCACATAAACATAAAGACACTGGGCACGACCATCATCGTCACCGGCAGCGTGTCCACGCAGGAGCGCAGGGCGCGCATAGACAACGTGCTCAAGTCCGTCGCCTATAACGTGAAGAGCAAGGAACTCGATTTCCTCCAGGGCGGCCAGACGCGCGAAACGCAGAGAAATAACGGCAACCCCGACGACAAGACAATAAAATACGTAGACCTGCTCGAGGTCGCCAACGCCCCCGAGATAGACCTCCAGATAACCGTTGCGTCGATAGACAGAAACGCCCTCAGGAACCTGGGCATAAACTGGGCGTACGCGGGAAGAAATGTCACCATAGACAGCGCAATCGCGCCCGTCTCCCCGGGACTGACCGCCATCAACAGCCTTGTCTCCGGCTCGCACGACCTGCCGCTTACGACTACCGGCATAAACGGGGCTAACATAGGGGTAGTCCACAGCCCGAGCGGGACACAGTATCTCATCCAGGCCCTGGCGACAAAGGGGCTGGCCAGGGTGCTCGCATCGCCTGATCTGCTTGTGCGGGACGGCGAAGTGGGGTCGTTTCTTGCGGGCGGAGAGTTCCCGGTGCCGGTCGTCCAGAGCGGCAATATAGGCGGTAGCGCGAGTAACGGACTGTCCATCAGCGTAGTCTGGAAGAAGTTCGGCGTCATGATGAACATGAAGCCAGTCGTAAAAGAAGACGGCAACATAGAAATAAACATGGAAAACAACAGGACAAGGGATGGCAATTACCCCGGGAACGGCGAGGATAACTGCGGCATAGAGGTGAGCTCGCTCGATTATGCCGACGCAGTGCTGTTCAACGGGTTCAAGATACCTGCGCTGAAGGAAGACCATATCAACACGAACGTGGAGCTAAAAGACGGCGAGACGTTCGTTGTCGGCGGGCTTTTAAGCGAGGACTGGACGAGGACTCTCGACAAGGTTCCACTGCTGGGAGACATACCCATAATCGGCGCTTTCTTCAGGGACCAGGCCCTGACAAGGAACGAGAGGGAGCTTGTGTTCTTTATAACGCCGAAACTCGCAAAGGCGATGGCTCCGGGCGTCACGCCTTCCATACCGGGCGCGAACGAGCCGACGCCCGAACAGAAAAAGGCGCTCCAGTTCATTCCGGGGCTTCCCAATTCGATCTCAACGGAACCATTGAAACTTAAATAAAATGAAAAAAATGCTCGGTATATTCTCGGAGAAAAAGGGAAGCGTGCTGGTTTTCTTCGCCCTCTCGCTGATAGTCCTGACGGCGATGGCGGGCCTGGCACTTGACGTTACGCACCTCTACGGCGTAAAGAGCCAGCTTCAGCTTGCCGCGGATGCCGCCGCGCTGGCCGGTGCGGCGGCCCTCGACTCGGACCCGGTTGGCTCGGCGCGAACCGTGGCGGGCCGGAACTTCGCGGATGTATATCCGGCTGGCTCCGCCAGTGCCGGAGCGCCGATGCCGGTGTCTCTTGCTTCAGGGCCACCCGACATTATCCTCGGGAGCTATACCGGAACGACCTTTACACAGGGAGGTTCTCCTGAGAACGCCGTCGAGGTTATCGCCAGGAGAACAGGAGCGTCAAGCGACCAGCCGATGGTTCGGAACTGGCTGATAAAGGTGCTGTCAGCTACAGGTCTGTTTGACGAGACAGGGGTAGAGGCTGCGGCGGTGGCCGTCCGGGAACCCGCCAAGCTGCTTCCTATAGTCGTAAATGAATACTGGCAGGGAACCAATCCATACCCGGAAAGCTATATGCGGCAGACGGATGTGGACGGTTCTACCGGCCTCGCGGGCCAGACATTTGCCGTTCTCGGGTCGGGTTGCAATGTGTACGCACCGGGGTCTGTTAGCCCAAACAACTACAATGCGTTCGCGGACCTTTCGTGGAGATGCGATGAATACAATCCTGGTATTCCCTCTCCCGGCTCAGAAACACACTGGTATGCGGCAAGTTCCGATGGGAGTGAGACCTGTTCTAATTTTGGCAATATGACAACGATGATTCCATGTGTTAATAACGGCCAGGTCGATGACGAGAAAACTGCCAATGTTCCTTATCTCTTAACCGGCGTACCTTCGGGCATGATTTTGCCGAACGCCGTATATGAGCCCTATGACTCCGGCTTTCCCATCGGTCAGACGACAGCGTTCAATAATTATCCGTCCAGTCCTTCCAACGCCCCTTATGCTACCATCCCGCATTTTTCCAGCAGCGGCAATGAAGACTGTAGCAGTGTCGGCAATAACGGACAGACTTTTTGCCAGCGATGGCCGCGGGGTTCGAGATTTATTATAATGGTATGCGACGGGTGTACTCAGAAAGGGACGGGAAAGACGGGTTGTTCCACGCCTTCTGTAACTACAGTGGTAGGCTACGGCGTGATAGAGGTGGACGGATATGCGGACGGCGGCGCATCGGGCAATCCGGTGCCAGGCCTTGGCCCAAGCGGTAATACCTGCTACGGCCACGCGGTGCCGACAGGCGTGCCGGGCCAGGCGGACCCGTACATCGTCCAGCCGACTCCTTCGAATCCGACGCCATACTGCCAGGACTTCCTGCCGCTTATACAGCAGATGGAAGACAACAACGCGAACGTGAGGCTGGTGGACCCTGGCCTTGTCGTAGACAACGCAGGATATTGAACGGCGCATCAACCAAAGCAGGAGGAAGAAATTCCATGAGCAATCTCACGGCAGTGATAATAGATTCGGACTCTGCGCAGGCGGCATATATCAGGGAATATCTGGCCGAGTCTTCGGGCTGGAAGATAGCGGGGGAGGCTCACGACCTTTTCGCCGCGCACGAGCTTATACTCAAGACCAAGCCGGGCCTGATAATAATCGAGCTCGAGATAAACAGCCAGTCTTCCTTCGGGTTCATAGAGAGACTTGCGCGCGAGAACCCGACCGCCGGAATCATTGCCACGTCCTCGGATACTTCCTCGGACAATATCCTGCGGGCCATCAGGAGCGGATGTCTCGAATTCCTCCCAAGGCCGGTAAGACGGGAGGAGCTTCTGCGCGCGGCGGAAAAACTGGAGAGAACATTCTCGAAGGAATCCCGGCGTTCCGGCAAGGTCATCGCGTGTTTTTCTTCAAAGGGCGGAAGCGGATGCACGACTGCGGCTGTGAACATCGCCGCCGCGTTGAGGGAGACGACTGGCAAGGAAGTGCTCCTTGCGGACCTCGACCTGGAAGGCGGCTGCGCCGACGTATTTCTGGACCTGAGGCCCCGGTATTCCATAGCGGACGCGGTGAGAAACACATCCAGGCTCGACCACTCGTTCCTGCGGACAATCGCCGCGCGCCACTCCTCCGGTATCAGCCTGCTTTCCTGTCCGCCGAGGATATTCGACATGGTGGATATAGACAGGCGGCAACTGCCGTCTGTTCTGGAACAGTTGAAGCGGGTGTTCGATTTTGTAGTCCTGGATATGGGCAGGCGCTATGACGAGGCCGCAGTGCAGGCGATAAGAAGTTCGGACATACTGCTTATCGTGAGCGCCCTGACCCTGCCGTCTATAGGCAATACGCAGAAGGCGCTCGAATATTTCTCCGGCCTGGGGCTGGGCGGCAGACTGAAGATACTCGTGAACCGGTTTGTAAAGAAGGGGCCGATAAGCCTGAAGGACGCCGAGAAGACGTTTTCCAGGAAAGTTCTGTGGCAGGTCCCGGAATCCCCCGACGAGGCGGAGGATTCCCTGAACAAGGGCCGGCCAATGGTGTCGCTTTACCCATCGTCGGACGCGGCCAGGGGGTTTTTGACCATAGCGAAGGGACTCGAAGAGATGACATCGCACCAGGCGGCGGCATAAATTCTGCGGAGGCGCCATGTTCGGATACGCAAATCCCAATGAAAACGGAAACGGCGGCATAAGCGGGAAAACTGTCCTTGCCCCGATAAACGGCATGGACACATACCAGGAGCTGAAATCGCGCATTCACAGAAGCCTCATAGAGCGGCTTGACCTCGATAACCTCGAAGTAATCGGGAAGGGGCAGCTCAAAAACGAAATCACATTCATACTGAACGAGATTATAAACGGCGAGGGTGTGCCGGTCTCCCAGGCGGAAAAGGAACGGCTCCTGACGGACGTCCAGAACGAGATATTCGGGCTTGGGCCTCTTGAGCCTCTTATCGCGGACGGCGAGGTTGACGATATACTCGTGAACAACTCGAAAGAGATATACGTGGAGCGGAAGGGAAAGCTATACAAGACGGACGTGACTTTCAGGGATGACGCCCATCTGATGCAGATAATAGACAGGATTGTGTCGAAGGTCGGTCGCAGGATAGACGAGTCATCGCCGATGGTTGACGCCCGGCTCCCGGACGGCTCCCGTATAAACGCCATCATCCCTCCGCTCGCGCTCGACGGGCCCGCGCTCTCGATCCGACGTTTCGGCTCCAGGCCGCTTGGCGTCGACGACCTGATGGAAAAAGGCACGCTGACAACCGAGATCGCGGACGTGCTTATGGGAGCCGTAAAGGCCAGGCTCAATATAATAATCTCCGGCGGCACCGGCTCCGGAAAGACCACGCTCCTGAACATCCTATCCGGCTTCATACCGGACAGCGAACGTATAATAACGATTGAAGATTCTGCGGAGCTTCAGATGAAGCAGGAGCACGTCGTCCGGCTTGAGACAAGGCCGCCCAATATAGAGGGCGCGGGCGCCGTTACGCAGCGCGACCTCGTGCGGAACTCGCTACGTATGCGCCCGGACAGGATAATTGTCGGCGAGGTCAGGGGCGGAGAGGCCCTCGATATGCTCCAGGCCATGAATACCGGACACGACGGCTCGCTTTCCACGCTCCACGCGAACTCCCCAAGGGATTGCCTCTCCCGCCTCGAGACCATGGTGCTTATGGCCGGGATGGACCTGCCGGAGCGCGCGGTAAAAGAGCAGATATCGGCGGCGGTCAATATCGTAATACAGCTTTCAAGGATGGCCGATGGCACACGGAAGATGACAAGGCTGTCCGAGATTACCGGCATGGAAGGCAGCGTTATTGTCATGCAGGATATATTCGTCTTCGAGAAAAAGGGTATCGGGCCTGACGGGGAAGTGCTGGGCGAACTGAAGCCGACCGGCGTAAGGCCTAAATTCGCCGACCTGATAAAACTCTCCGGGACAGAGCTTTCCTATCGCATATTCGAAAAATGACGGAGGCCGTATGGGACCAGCCCTGATAGCGTTTACAGCGTTCGCGGCGTTTCTTGCCTTCTTTGCGGCGGGCTATCTCCTTACGTCGGGCCCGGAGGCGAAGGCGAAAACCGACATTAAAAAGCGCCTTCAGTCCATAGCAATGAGGAAGCCTTCGGAAGAGGAAATGCCGACGCTTCTGAAGGACGAACTCATGAGCCAGATACCCGCCCTGCACAGGTTCCTGCATAACCTGCCCCTCGCGCAAAGGCTTGAGCTTCTAATAGAGCAGGCCGGCGTAAAGATCAGGGTCGGGCCTTTCGCCCTTATGGTCCTTGCCCTGGGCGCCGCGGGTGCGCTTATTGGTCTGAAAGCGGCCAGAAACCCCATGCTCCCGTTTCTGCTCGCGCCCGGCCTGGCCGCAATTCCGTTTATGTATCTCTTCAGGAAGCGTGCCGCGCGGTTCAAAAAATTCGACGATCAACTCCCGGAGGCGCTGGATATGGCCGCGAGATCGCTCCGCGCAGGCCATTCCTTTACAAGCGCACTCTACGTAATATCGGAGGAAATGGCGGATCCGATATCGAGGATATTCAGGCTGGCGTATGAAGAACAGGGCTACGGAATACCCCTTCCGGAGGCGCTGGAGCACATGACGAGAAGCGCCCGGTCTATCGACTTGAGGTTCTTCATCACGGCTGTAATCGTGCAGAGGGAGACCGGCGGAAACCTGGCCGAGATACTCGAAAAGCTTGCGATGACGATAAGGGACAGGTTCAAGGTTCTAAGGCAGCTAAGGGTATATACGGCCCAGGGAAGGCTGTCCGGCTATGTTCTCGCCGCCCTGCCGATAGTCATGCTCATTATACTTAGCGTCCTGAATTCGAAATATATCAAATTGCTTTTCGATACAAAATCGGGACTGGCGATGATAATCGGGGCGTTCGCCTTGCAGGTCGCGGGATTTCTGATGATAAGAAAAATTATAAACATCCAAATATAGGTGCGGAAATGACGACTGCGGGGGTTATAGCCGCGGCGGTATTCCTTGCCGTCTGCCTGGTTGCGCTGGCGGTTTTTCTGCTGTTTTTTTCCAGGCCGGGCGAGGTTGGCGTCAGGCTTCGGGAAATGCAGAAGAAAAAGAAACCGACCGCGCAAAGGAATCAGGGGATGGATAAGGCGCTGGAAAAAGCGGTAATGATGGCGGGCGAAAAGGTTCCCATGCCGGAGAAAAGCCGCAGGAAGCTCAAGGTGATGCTGATAAGGGCGGGATACAGGAAAAATTCGTCGATTCTGATATTCGCCGGTGTGAAGGTTATTGCCGCAACCGGGGCCTTTCTGCTCTTTTATCTGTTTGCGCTTTCGCACTTGCACAAGTTTTTTGCGTCGATGGTCCTGGCGGGATTGGCGGCGTTTCTGGTCTACCTCGCTCCGAACGTATGGCTTAACGAAAAGATAAAACGGAGACAGACGGAAATATTCCACGCGCTGCCGGACGTGCTCGACCTTCTCACGGTCTGCGTTGAAGCGGGGCTTGGCCTGGATGCCGCCATAGTTCGGATAGTCGGGGAATTTCGTGATAATGTGCTGGCGCAGGAATTCAGGATCGCGAGCACGGAGGTAAGGGCCGGAAAGCCACGGATGGACGCGCTTCGGGATATGGGAGAGCGCACCGGCGTTGAAGACATAAGGTCGCTCGCGGCGCTACTGGTGCAGACGGAGAAATTCGGCGCAAGCCTCGCCCGTTCGCTCCGGGTGCATTCGGATTCTCTCAGGACGAAGCGCCGGCAGATTGCCGAGGAGGCGGCTGCGAAGACGACCATAAAGATGGTCTTCCCGCTCGCGTTCTGCATATTCCCGGCGCTCATGGTGATTATCCTCGGCCCGGCCATGATACAGATATATGATACGTTCTTGAAGGTGGTAAAAAAATGATGATATTCGACCGGACAAAAAATTCCTGCATAGCCCGCGAGGTTTTTTATGCGGAGAACTTCCTCGCCCGGCTTACGGGGCTCCTCGGAAAGAATGGCCTTCCGGACGGGCAGGCGCTTGTAATATCGCCTTGCATCTCCATACACACCTTCGGGATGAGATTCCCGATAGACGCGGTATTCTACGACCGGGACAGAAAGGCCGTCGGCGTAGTCAGGGGCATAGGGCCGGGCAGGCTGTCGAGGATTTATCCGCGCGCAAAGGGCGTCATAGAGGCCGCGGCGGGAAGCCTTGCCGGCGTTGAGCCTGGAGACGAGCTTGCATTCGCGGAACTACCTCCATGGCCGGATACGCAGGAAAAAGGATAACCAGGGCGAAGGGCGGGAAAAGGCTTTCCATTTTTTTCGCCGTATCCCTTGCCTTTCATTCCGCGGCGGTCGTCTTGGCCCCCGCGATTACCGATTTTGTGCGTAACCCTCCGAAGATAAATATCGCATATGTCGATCTTGTGCATGAGAAAAAAACGCCTCCCCGGCGGGTGAAAAGCGAACGGATTCCCGCCCCGAAGCCCGCCGTGCGCAGGGTTTCCAAGGCCGCGCGCAAACCCCTGACTTATGCGCCGAAGGACAGGCCCGCGCATAATATCCCCACCCCCGACATACCGGAACCAGACCTTTCCGCATCGGCGAGCATGCCTGCCTCCGTGAAGGAAAATATCCCTATTCCGGGTGCGGGAGACATAAAATCATACGGCGGCGGACTTCCTGTCGAAACCGGGGATGATGGTATGGGGGTCAGGCCCGTTTCCGCCTTTTCATCGGTGACAGGCGTGGAGCCGGAATTATCTCCGGCAGTCATTAAAATTCCGGGAAGCGGAAAAATCCCCGCGGGAAACGGCGGAGCCGAAGGAACCGGGGAAATTTATACGGCCCGGATAGACAGCAAATCCGGCGCCGGTGCGCCTGCGTTTGCGGTATGGACATCGGACGCAGTCTTTCCGGCAGGCGGAGGCGGCCCCGGCCCTGTAAACAAACCGGCCTTTGCCGCCATGTCTTCGTCCACTCCCTTTGCAGACGTCACAAGCGGAGTTCCGGAAGGAGGGCAAGAGGCGTACGCCGGTATGAAGTCGATGACGGCGGGGATTTCCGGTAAACCCGTGTTTCGACATGCCGCGCTTGAGGCCGCCCCGGAGACCGGCATAGAGTTTAAAAGCCCCTTGAACTGCACGGACCTTAATTTAAGCCCGGCTGACATGGCGGTTTGTGTAACTCGCTCCGAAGGGGGCGAGTTCAGGCTGAACGCCTCCTGGCGCCCGTATCCCGGCAAGGGAGACGCGGGGAAGGAGAGGGACGAAGAATTTAAAATTACCGGCTCCGGCGGTAGGGAGACGCTTACCGTCCCATGCGGCGCGCGCGGGATTTATACCATCGGCGTCGAAAACGCGTCCGGCGGCAGCGAACAGGCCGACGTGCGCGTATTGCTTTTTCCGGGAGATCCGGCAAAAAAGAGGGTGCGGGATTTCGGGACGATAAGGCTGGGCGGCGGCATGGCGAAAAAGAGGCTTATCCGCGTGCTTTTGCCGGAAGGCGTATTCTGGGATGACGACGGCTGGTTCTCCGGGGTGATAGAGTCCACGCGGGACACCATAAAATATAAGCAACCGGAGGGCATAGAATGGATCGAGAAAAGGTAAAAATATGCCCGCGCCGGAGGGAGGAGCCGACGCGGGCCGAGGTATCTTCCTTACCGCGGCAGGATCAGGAAGCCTTGGGCAGGATTAAAGCATAGATGTTGTTGCAGTTTGATTAAAGAAACATTAAGTTATGATGAAGCCCTCTTTTTTGTTGGACGAAAGAAATGAAATATAATAGAGTAATATTGTAAAAAACATTCGGGAGATTTAAGTATGTCCGAGAGCATACTCGTGGTGGACGACGAGAAGGACCTGTTGGAGCTGGTCGAATATAATCTCGTAAAGGAAGGCTATAAGGTATCCGCCGCAGAAAACGGCGTGGACGCACTTAAAATCGCCCGAAAAGACTCCCCGTCGCTCATCGTTCTCGACATAATGCTTCCGGGTATGCAGGGCCTGGAAGTGCTCCGCGAGCTTAAGAAAAAACCGGAGAGCCAGGATATTCCCGTAATCCTGCTTACGGCGAAGGGCGGAGAGCTTGACAAGGTCCTGGGGCTTGAGCTTGGCGCGGACGATTACGTGACAAAGCCGTTCTCGCCAAGGGAGCTTGTGGCCAGGGTGAAGGCCGTCCTCAGGAGGTCCTCTCCAAACGGCCATGCACCTACAGTCATAAGGGCGGACGGCCTCAAGATAGACCTGGACAAAAACAAGGTTTATCTGCACGACAAACCGCTTACTCTTTCACCCACGGAATTCAAGCTGCTTAAATACCTGGCCTTGAACAGGGGCCGGGTAATCCCCAGGGAAAAGCTCCTCGATAATGTCTGGAAGGACGACCAGTTCGTGGAACCACGGACGGTGGACGTGCATATCCGGCGGCTCAGGGCGAAGATCGAGGAAGACCCGGAGAAACCCACCATTATAAAGACCGCGCGTGGCATAGGCTACGAGATGGCCGAATGACCGATCTTGCGGCGGGCCTTTCATTATTTATCGCCATTATTATAGCCTGGGCATTGCTGTCCCGGCTGCGGCTTGCCCGGAAGGTGGACAGGATGATAGCCTTCACCGGGAAGATCGCGGCGGGAGATTTTGGAAGCCGAATCGCCTCAGAAGACGGAGGCTCGCTCGGCATTCTCGCGGAAAACTTAAACCTTATGGCCGGGCAATTGAGGAAAAACGTCGAGGCGCTCTCCAGGGAGAAGGTTATCCTGACGGCGGTATTAAAAGGCATGGCGGACGGTGTAATGGTTACCGACGCGCAGGGCCGGGCGATAATAGTAAACCCGGCGTTTCTGAAGACTTTCGGCATAAGGGAAGAAGAGGCTGTCGGCAGGCCGCTTGTAGAGGTGATAAGAAACGATGGACTTTTAAGTCTCTACAGGACCGCCCACGAGCGTAAGGATTATGCGTCCGGAGAGATAGAGACCGGCTTCCCGGAGCCGATGTCTTTCATCGCTGGATGCGTCCCGCTGATTATAGAGGAGGGTTTTTCCGGGATTGTCATAGTCCTGCACGATGTCACGAGGATGCTCCAGCTCGAGCGGGTGCGCAGGGATTTTGTAGCCAATGTGACACACGAGCTTAAAACGCCGATTTCCGCCATACAGGGCTTTGCCGAGACATTGATGGACGGCGCGATAAACGACAGGGAAAAGGGCGTCAAATTTCTTGGGATAATCGAATCCAACGCGCGCAGGCTGTCCCGGCTCGTGGAAGACCTTATGACGCTCTCCAGGATAGAGCTTGGCGAGGTAAGGCTTCAGACGAGACCGGTTTCGCTAAGGGATGTGGCGGCGGAGGCGGCGGCCCTTCTTGAGCCGAAGGCAAGGGAAAAAGGCGTAACAATAACCTTCGAGTTCCCCGGAAATATGCCCCCCGTCCTGGCCGACAGGGACAGGCTCTATCAGATAATACTGAACGTCCTCGATAACGCCGTAAAATACTCTCCGCGCGGTGAAAGCGTAATAATTGCCGGAGCCGACCAGCCTTCCGGCTACGACGGCATGGCGGAGATTTCCATTACCGACACCGGTTCCGGGATCCCGCCGGAGATGCTGCCGCGGATGGGAGAGCGTTTCTTCAGGGTGGACCCGGCGCGTTCCCGCGAGCTTGGCGGCACGGGCCTGGGCCTTGCTATCGTCAAGCATCTGGTGAGACTCCATGGCGGTAAATTCAGCATCGAAAGCCCAGTCCATGGCCAGACCGACAGCGGCCGTGCTACCGGCAGCCGGGGGACGAAAGTTTCCCTTTTCTTTAAATCCACCCTGTAACCAAAAATTAAAACACCTTTAATAACGCTGTAACAATTACCTGCTATCCTTGCGCCGAAATCCTTGGAAAGGGGGTGAAAAGGCCGCACGGAGGCTTATTTAACGGATTCGTAACATAACTGTAATAATTCTGTAACAGGGGGATGTTAACCTTTCTGTTCATGAGAAGGAGGCAAGATTGAAGAAGTATCTGAGCGCAACGATTCTCGCATTAGCTCTTTTATCCATATCGGCGTCCGGCTGGTGCCAGACCCCGACGCTCTGGCAGGACCCGAAGACCGGGCAGGTCTTCACAAAACCAGGCGAGGGCAGGGTCCCTGTTGACCTGTCCACGCTCACGGCTCCCCAAAGCTCGCCCGCACAGGCCGCTTCGGCTCCAGCGGGAGATTACAGCAGCCAGGCATTCAAGGACGCCGTCACTAACGCCATAGGAGAAAAAAAGGCCAATACGTATCCGAAGATACACATCGGCGGCCTGATGTATGGCGAGTATTACTATAATCTCGACAAGGAAAACACGACAAATGATAACGGCCACAAGGACGCCAAGAACGCCTTTGTCCTGAACAGGGGCTATTTAAACGTCTTTGCCGACCTGACCCCGCAGATAGGCGTGCGCATCACATCGGACTTAAACAGGGTCGGCGGCATAACCGACGGAGGCGCCAACGTTGGCAATACCAACGGGGACTACGAGTTCAGGCTAAAGTATTATTACGTCGATTTCCACAAGTTCCTTCCGTTTTACCAGGGCATGGAAGTAAAGATGGGCCAGTTCCAGACGCCGTGGCTGGATTACGAGGAAGGGCTCTGGGAGTTCCGCGTCGTGGACAATATGATGATAGAGAAAGAGGGCTACATAAACGCGGGCGACCTTGGCGTGGACTTCCGCGGGCCGCTTCCCAAGGGCTACGGCTCATGGCAGGTCTCCGTTGACAACGGCGAGGGCTACCATGCGGACGAGACTAACAAGTATAAGGCCGTGGAGGCAAGACTTACGGTAAACCCGATCCCGCAGATTGACGCCCTGAAGCAGCTCCAGTTCTCCGGCTATGCAAAAATCTCCAAGCAGGACTTTCTGCACGACAACGACCGCTATATAGCCTTCGCGGGCTACAAGTATCACGACGACGCCTTTATCGCGGGCGAGTATGACTGGACGAGAGGCACTGACCCGGCGAAACTTACCCACCCAGGCAAGAACAACATCAATGGCCAGGGCTTCTCCGCGATGGCCTGGTACAGGATGCCCTTCTGGAAGCCCATCAGGATACTGGGACGCTTCGACAAGTTCAGGCACGACGAAGACGCGCCAAATACCACCGTCACCAGGTGGATATACGGCGTGGCCTACGACGTCAACAAAAACGTGATGTTCGTTGTGGATAACGACAGGGCCACTACCGGCGCCGCGCTGAAAAAAGCAGGCGACCTCGACAACAACTTCGTCAAGGCGGATTTACAGGTCCAGTTCTAAGGATATATATAACAGTCTAACACGTCGCTTCCAGAGAAGCGACAGGAGGTTATAATGAAGAAGATTCTGATGATTGCCATATCGGCTCTGCTGCTTGCCGCATCCGTCTGTACCGCCTCTGCCATGACGCTGAATGCGGCGGGCGCGACATTCCCGTACCCCCTGTATTCGAAGTGGTTCTATTCTTACGCCAAGCAGACCGGAACCAAGATAAACTATGCTGCTATCGGAAGCGGCGCCGGGATTCAGCAGATAGAAGCCAGGACGGTGGATTTCGGTTGCAGCGACGCTCCTTTAAGCGGTGCCGACCAGAAGAAAAATAACCTCTTCATGTTCCCCACAGTCGGCGGCGCCGTGGCTATGACATATAACCTCCCCGGCGTAAGGACGGGCCTGAAGCTTCTGCCTTCCACCATAGCGGACATATATCTCGGCAAGGTAAAGAAGTGGAACGACCCGGAGATAACGAGGCTTAACCCGGGCATAAACTTCCCGAACATGCCGGTAATAGTCGTTCACCGCTCCGACGGCTCCGGCACGACCAACATCTTCACCTGGTTCTTAAGCGACGTGAGTCCGTTGTGGAGACAGAGGGTCGGGGCGGGCACGTCCGTAAACTGGCCGGTCGGCCTCGGCGGCAAAGGGAACCAGGGGGTTGCCGGAACCATACAGAAGACGCGCGGCGCGTTCGGCTATGTCGAGCTTGCATATGTCCTCCAGAGCGGCATGACTTACGCGGCGGTAAAGAACAGCAGCGGCAACTGGGTGTATCCCAGCCTCGCAAACGCCAGGGAAGCGGCAAGCCACGCGAAGATTCCGGCCAATTTTTACATAAAGTTCACCAATGCGCCCGGTAAGAACTCTTATCCGATTGCAGGGTTCACCTTCATGCTCGTCCCGAAGAACCTTGCGCCGGCCAAGGCCGCCGCAGTAAAGAGTTATGTAAGATGGGCATATACTAACGGCGACAGGGACGCGCTGTCCCTGGACTATGTCCCACTGCCCGCCAAGCTCAAAACGAGGATTCTAAACGAGCTCAACAGGCAGGTAAGATAAAAAAGGAACGGTTTTTGGCGGAAAAGCTAAGCAGAAAAAAGATATTAAGCCCCGAAAAGATATTCATGGGCATGACGGGTCTTTTTTCCCTGTCGGTGCTGCTCATATCGGTGGTAGTGGTCTACGAGCTTTTCAGCGCCTCGGGACCCACATTCCACAAGTTCGGGCTTAAGTTCCTGATAACGAAGGAATGGGACCCCGTGCAGAAGGTGTACGGGGCCCTTCCTTTTATATGGGGGACGTTCTATACGTCTCTGCTTGCGCTGCTGATTGCCCTGCCCGTCAGCCTCGGTATCGCCATATTCCTCTCGGAACTCGCGCCCGCCTGGCTTCGGAGCTCCGTAGGCTTCCTGATAGAACTGCTCGCTGCTATCCCGAGCCTGATATTCGGCCTGTGGGGGCTTTTCGTGCTCTCGCCGATACTCCAGCAATATGTCGAGCCGCCTCTTTCCAATTTAAGCTGGCTGCCCTTTTTCACTGGCTATCCCCTGGGGCTGGGATTTCTGAATGCGGGCCTTCTGCTCGCCGTCATGATAATCCCGACCATCTCCTCCATTTCGAGGGACGTAATGTATACCGTCCCGTCCAACCAGCGCGAAGGCGGCCTGGCGCTCGGCATGACGAGGTGGGAGGTCGTCTCCAAGGTCGTAATCCCGAACAGCCGTTCCGGCATCCTCGGCGCCGTGGTGCTCGGGCTTGGGCGCGCCCTGGGCGAGACGATGGCCGTAACGATGGTGATAGGGAACACGCCGCAGTTCTCGCTCTCGCTTCTCGACCCCGGATACACTATTTCGAGCGTGATAGCCAACCAGTTCACCGAGGCCTTCGACAAGCTCCAGATTTCAGCGCTCGTGGAACTCGGGCTCATACTCTTCGTGATAAGCGTTATAATAAACGCGTTCGCAAAGCTTCTGATGTTGCGCATGAACCGTTTTTCCCGAGGGGCGAGGATATGAAGACGGACTTCAGGTATATGAGACGCAAGGTCTTCGGGACAATTATGCTCGGCCTGTCTTTTCTTGCCGCGCTGGCGGCGGTCTCGATGCTCTTCTGGATACTGGGCTATACGTTTGTAAAGGGCATATCCGCCGTGAATATTGATTTCTTCACGAAGCTCCCCACCCCGGTCGGAGTCCCCGGCGGCGGGCTTGCCAATTCCATAGCCGGGAGTATTATAGTCGTCGGCATGGCGGGTCTTATGGCCATTCCGGTTGGGATAGCGACGGCGATATATCTGTCTGAATATGGCAGAGGCGTTTTCGCCTCCACTGTCCGGTTTGTCTCGGACGTCCTCGCGGGCGTCCCCGCGATAGTTGCGGGCATAGTAGCCTATGCGCTCGTGGTAACGCACATGCACAGGTTCTCGGCCTTCTCCGGCTCCGTCTCGCTCGCGCTTCTCATGCTGCCCATAATCATACGTTCCTCCGAGGAGATTTTCAGGACCGTCCCGGATACCCTGCGCGAGGCATCTTTTGCCCTTGGCGTCCCGAAATGGAAGACGATACTCAGCATAGTCCTGAAAACGGCGAGCGGCGGCCTTGTCACGGGCACGATACTCGCCGTGGCGAGGGTCGGCGGCGAGGCTGCGCCGCTTCTCTTTACGTCCTTTTCCAATTCTTTCTGGAATTTCAACCCGGGCCAGCCCATGGCGACCCTTCCCGTGGATCTTTTCAACTATTCCATCTCGCCATATCAGGACTGGCAGCAGAAGGCGTGGGCGGCGGCGCTCGTGCTCGTCGGCATGGTCCTCCTGCTGAATATCTCGGCCCGGCTCTATCTTGCGCGGAAAGGGTTCAAACGCAATGGCTGACAAAATTGCCGCAGAAGGTTTAAACGCATGGTTCGGAAAGACGCAGGCCCTGCACGATATCGACATGGCCGTCCCGGAGAACTCCATCACGGCGATAATAGGCCCGTCCGGGTGCGGCAAGTCCACGTTCATCCGGTGCATAAACAGGATGCACGAGGAAATACGGGGGGCGTACTCGAGCGGCAGGGTAATCCTTGACGGCGAAGACGTCTACGGAAGCGGGGTAGACCCGGTTCTGATAAGGCGCCGCCTGGGAATGGTGTTCCAGAAGCCGAACCCGTTCCCTACGATGTCCATAAAGGAAAACGTCGTGGCGGGGATTATACTGAACCGGAGGCTCGGCAGACACGAGGTTGAGGAGACGGCGGAGAAATACCTCCGGCGCGCGGCGCTCTGGGATGAAGTCAAAGATCAGCTTAACAAGCCGGGGATAAGCCTCTCCGGCGGTCAGCAGCAGCGGCTCTGCATAGCCCGCGCCCTTGCGGTGGAGCCGGAAGTGCTGCTTGCGGACGAGCCGGCCTCCGCTCTCGACCCTATCTCCACGGCAAAGATAGAAGACCTCTTTACCGACCTCAAGGAACGGTATACAATAGTCGTGGTGACGCATAACATGCAGCAGGCGGCGAGGATATCCGACAGGACGGCGTTTTTCCTCTCCGGGCGTCTTATAGAGTACGGGACAACGGACAAGATTTTCACCAACCCGTCGGACAAGAGGACGGAGGATTACATAACCGGCAGGTTCGGATAAGGAGAAGATAACTTGGGCAAAATACTCGATAAAGAGCTTAGCGATTTAAAGGAACGGCTCCTGACGATGGGTTCGGTCGTTGAGGCCCAGGTTGCGCGTTCCATCAAGTCTCTCGTGGACAGGGACAACGACCTGGCGAGAAAGGTAATAGACGCCGACCACGAGGTAAACCGCATGGAGGTGGAGATAGACGAAGAGTGCATAAGGCTCCTGGCGCTCAGACAGCCGGAGGCGGGAGATTTGCGCTTCATCACCACCGCCATGAAGATTGTCACGGACATAGAGAGGATTGGAGACCTGGCCGTGGACGTATCCGAGAGGGCGCTTGAGCTTAACGAGGAGCCCATACTGAAGCCTTATATAGACGTGCCGAGGATGGCGAAGGCCGCGAGGAACATGCTCAAGGAGGCCCTCGACGCCTTTGTTAACAGAAACGCCGAGCTTGCCAGGGCCGTCCTGGACGAGGACGATTTTGTCGACGAGCTTAACAAGCAGATATTCAGAGAGCTTCTGACGTTTATGATAGAAGACCCGCACTCCATATCCAGGGCCATAAGAATAACCTACATCTCGAAATACCTCGAAAGAATCGCCGACCACGCGACGAACATCGCCGAGATGGTGGTCTATCTTGTCGAGGGCAGGATCATAAGGCACATGGACAACCAGCAAGCCAACCCTGCCTCACAGGGCTAATTTACTGACATCTATCATATTTTTTGTTGACGCCCGTTCAGTGCAGACGGACTCCTTCCGTGCTAATATTTCATAAAATTTAACCCGCAACAAAGGAGACGACTAATGGGAATGTTCTGCTACCAGTGCGAACAGGCCGCCAAGGGAACCGGCTGCACGGTCAAGGGAGTATGCGGCAAGGACGAAAATACCGCCTTGCTTCAAGATGAATTGGTTTCCGCCGTCAAAGGCATATCGCAATACGCCTCCCGCGCCGCGAAAGCCGGCAAAAGGGACGAAGAAGTGGACGTTTTCGTGGCGGAGGCCCTTTTCTCCACCCTTACCAATGTAAATTTCGACCCCGTCCGCCTCGATGCCTGGCTTAAAAAGGCCGGCGAGATGAAGGCAAGGGCGAAGGCCATGTGCGAGGCGGCTGGCGGAAAGCCGGAGACGCTCGCTCCTGGTTCCCCCGTGTCCATAACCGCGCGCAGAGAGAAATACGGCGAGGACATATCCTCGCTTCAGGAGCTTGTCACCTACGGCGTAAAGGGAATAGCCGCTTATGCCGACCACGCCTATATCCTCGGGCAGACGGACGCGGATGTATTTCGCTTCATACACGACGCCATGAGCTATCTGGCCGAAGAAAAACAGACTGCGGAGAGGCTCTTCGAGCTTGCCATGCAGGCAGGGGCGGTGAACCTGCGGGCCATGGAGCTTCTGGACGGCGCAAATACGGGCGCATACGGCCACCCCGTTCCCGCGAAAGTGCGGGTAACGCCTGTGAAGGGCAAGGCGATAGTCATATCCGGGCATGACTTGAAAGACCTTGAAGAACTCCTGAAACAGACCGAGGGCAAAGGTATAAACATATACACGCACGGAGAGATGCTCCCCGCGCACGGATATCCGGGCCTCAAGAAATACCCGCACCTTGCGGGAAACTACGGCGGGGCCTGGCAGGACCAGGTTAAGGAATTCGATGCATTCCCCGGCGCCGTCGTCATGACGACAAACTGCATCCAGAAGCCCCGCGAGAGCTACCAGAGCCGGATATTCACGACAGGGCTTGTCGCCATGCCGGGCGTTACGCACATAAAGGACAGGGACTTCTCAGCCGTTATCGATGCGGCCATGAAAGCCCCGGGATTTGCCGCAGACGCCCCTGAGCAGACGATACTTACGGGTTTCGGCAGGAATACCGTAATGGGTGTCGCCGGGCAGGTAATCGACGCCGTCAAGGCCGGGAAAATAAAGCATTTCTTCCTGATAGGCGGCTGCGACGGCGCAAAATCCGGCAGAAATTACTATACCGAACTGGCTATGGCCGCGCCCAGAGACTCCGTAATCCTTACGCTTGCCTGCGGGAAATACCGCTTCAACAAGCTCGAATTCGGAGACATAGGCGGGATACCGAGGCTGCTCGACATCGGCCAGTGCAACGACGCCTACTCCGCGGTAAAGATAGCCGTGGCGCTTGCCGAGGCGTTCGGAGTCGGCGTAAACGACCTGCCGCTCTCGCTTGTGCTTTCGTGGTACGAGCAGAAGGCCGTGTCCATACTCCTGACACTTCTGAACCTCGGCATAAAGAACATCCGCATAGGGCCGTCGCTCCCGGCGTTTCTTTCGCCGAACGTCGCCGGTGCGCTCGTGGAGAAATTCAATATCATGCCGATTACCACCCCCGAAGCGGACTTGAAGGCAATGCTCGGGCAGTAAGCCTGTCGCCATTGTTTACCGGCAGACAAAAAACCCCGCCTGAAAAAGGCGGGGTTTTGTTTTGAGTGATAACGGCTGGCCGGGGCCATGAAATGCCCCTCGCGGATTGGCCTCAGGAGGCCTCTTTTTCCTCTTTTTCGTAGAGGAGAATCGCCGGCTCGCGGCTGTTGATTACCTCCTCGTTTATCACGACTTCCTTTACATTCTGCTGGGATGGCACATCGTACATGAGGTCGAGCATGACCTCTTCGAGTATCGCCCGAAGGCCCCTCGCGCCGGTCTTTCTCTGGACGGCCTTCTTGGCGATTGCCTTCATCGCGCCGTCCGTGAAACGGAGTTTCACGCCCTCCATCGTCATAAGCTTCTGATACTGCTTTATGAGCGAGTTCTTGGGTTCTGTGAGGATGGCTACCAGGGCCTCTTCGTCAAGCTCCACGAGTGTGGCTATGACCGGCACCCTGCCTATGAACTCCGGTATCATGCCGAACTTCAGCAGGTCTTCCGGCTGCACCTGCGCCAGTATCTCGCCGATTTTTCTCTCTTTTTTAGAATGCACCTCCGCGCCGAAGCCCATGACCTTCTCGCCGCCCCGGTGCTCGATTATCTTGTCGAGCCCCACGAACGCGCCGCCGCAGATGAAGAGAATGTTCGAGGTATCGACCTGTATGAACTCCTGGTGCGGGTGTTTCCTGCCGCCCTGCGGCGGTACGGAGGCCACCGTGCCTTCGATAATCTTCAGAAGCGCCTGCTGGACTCCTTCGCCGGAGACGTCGCGGGTAATGGACGGGTTCTCCGACTTCCGGGAGATCTTGTCTATCTCGTCGATGTAGATTATGCCTCTCTGAGCGCGCTCGGCATCGTAATCCGCCGCCTGAAGGAGCTTAAGGACAATATTCTCGACGTCCTCGCCGACATAGCCCGCCTCCGTGAGGGTGGTAGCGTCCGCTATGGTGAACGGCACGTCGAGCATCCGGGCCAGCGTCTGGGCGAGAAGCGTCTTGCCCACGCCTGTCGGGCCTATAAGCAGGATGTTGGACTTCTGGAGCTCCACGTCGTCCAGCTCCGTCACGGGTGTGGATATGCGCTTGTAGTGGTTATGCACGGCGACGGAAAGAATCTTCTTGGCCCTTTCCTGGCCTATGACGTATTCGTCCAGGAACCGCTTTATCTCCGCGGGCTTCGGGAGTTTCGGCTGACCCGCGGCGCGTTCCTCGTCCCACTCCTCCGCAACAATGTCGTTGCAAAGCTCTATGCACTCGTCGCAGATAAAGACTGTGGGGCCGGCTATAAGCTTCCTGACCTCGTCCTGGCTTTTCCCGCAAAACGAACAATGATGGATAGCCTTGTCGTTATCCGTTTTCTTCTCCATACCGTAAAAAACCTCCTGCTACAGATTATTGCTGGCGCCGCTATAATTTACCCTCTCCCTGGCCCTCCTAAGCGAGAGGAGAGGGAGAAGGAATCAAATGTATTTACAATTTTCCCGGCCCTTCGGGCAGTCTCTCGATTACGGCGTCGATAAGGCCATACTCCTTAGCCTGCATACCGCTCATAAAGAAATCCCGGTCCGTGTCTATAGCGATTTTTCCGATGTCCTGGCCGGTAGCCCTGGCTAGTATCTGGTTCAGGGCCTCCTTCATCCTGAGTATCTCTCTTGCGTGGATGTCTATGTCCGTCGCCTGGCCCTGGAAACCCGCCGATGGCTGATGTATCATAATACGCGAATTCGGCAGGCTGAACCTTCTGCCCTTCTCGCCCGCGGCAAGAAGAAGCGCGCCCATGCTGGCGGCCTGACCCAGGCATATCGTGGATACCGGGGCGCGGACGTAATTCATCGTGTCGAATATCGCAAGCCCGGCTGTTACCACCCCGCCGGGGCTGTTTATATACAGATGGATTTCCTTGTCCGGGTCGTCGGCCTCGAGGAAAAGCAGCTGGGCTATCACGGCGTTGGCGACTTCGTCGTCGATTGCTGTCCCAAGGAATATAATCCTGTCCTTGAGCAGACGGGAGTAAATATCGTAGGCCCTTTCGCCACGCGCGGTCTGCTCTATGACATACGGGATGAGCATTAAACCCTCCGGGAATGCGATTTTTATTATTGGAAATAATTCCTAATGTATTTTAAACCAAATACCGCATAAAAGCAACGATTGCCTGATTTAATTTTACCTTAAAAAAGGATTTTTGGTAAATTTTCAGGCGGCCTTGACCCTTTTTGCCTGCGAGAGCACGAGCTCAAGCGTTTTATCTTCCCCAAGCATACCGCGCAGGGCTTCCATGCCGCCTTCCCGCCGCATATAAAGCTCTTTTAAATCCCTGGGGTTATGCCCCGTCTGGGCCGCCAGGCGCTGTATGCCCAAATCGAGTTCCTGGTCCGAAACCCGGACGCCTTCCCTGTCCGATATTGCGGCAAGGACCAGGGACACCTTCACCCTCTCGGAGGCCATTTTCACGGCCTCCTCTTCGAATCGCTTCATCTCGGCCCCGGCTTCCTCCGGCTTGAGGCCCGAAGACATAAGTTCCCGGCGCTTCTTTGCCTTCAGGGAGCCTGTCTCCCTGTCCACCAGGGACTGGGGCAGTTCGAAGTCGTGCCGCTTCCCGAGTTCCTCCATTATCCTGTCTTTTTGCCTCTCGGCCTGGTTTCGGCGTTTTATGCCAAGAATGTCTTCGCGCACCTTTGACTTCATTTCCTCCAGGCTTTCGGCAATCCTTGTGTCCTTAGCGAATTCATCGTCGAGCTCAGGGAGGATTTTCTTTTTTATGTCCTTCAGGGCTATCTTGAAGACCGCTTCCTTCCCGGCGAGGTCTGCACTTTTATAACTCTCGGGAAACGTTACGGTAATTTCCTTTTCCTCCCCCTTTTTCATCCCCGTCGCCTGCTCCTCGAAGCCCGGAATGAAGCTCCCGGAACCCAGGTTCAAGGGGTAGTTTTCGGCCTTTCCACCCGGTATGGGAGCCCCGTTTATGAACCCTTCAAAATCTATTACGGCGAAATCTCCCTCTGCGGCAGGACGGTCCTCAGCCACCGCTTCGAGGGTGGAATTTACGTCCCGCAACTCCTCAAGGGCCGAGGAAAGTTCCTCGTCCGAGACGGAAAGCTCCTCCTCCGGGACTTCTATGTCGCTATAATTCAAGGAAATATCCGGCCTGACCTCCACCTCCGCGGTAAAGGAAAGCGGCTCTCCCTTTTTTATCCTGAAATCGTTTTCAGAAAACTTCGGCTCGTCAACAGGAACGATGCCGGACTCCCGGACGGCCTGTAAGTAATTTACCGGTATTATCCTCTCTATGACGTCCGCCTCGACGCTCTTGCCATATTTTTTCTCGAGGATTCCCCTGGGGGCATGTCCGGGGCGAAAACCTTCTATTTTCACGGACTTGTTCAGTTCCGCATACGCCTTGTTAAGCGCGGTGTTTATGTCCTCGGCGGATATCTCTACCTTGAGGCGTTTTCTGGTCTTTGCGAGTTCTTCAATCTCGAATTTCATCTGGCCATGGTCTCCTTAAGTTACATGCGGATTTTACTTCAATTCCAATAAGTTGGGAAAACGTTCCTGACCTGATTAGGTTGCAAGCCCGGCAGGAGTCAAAAGATAGCCCTTTTTTTGTTAAATATATAATATCCCATGATTACACTGAAAGTGTCAAGGGTAAATTCCGAGATTGTCAACTAAAGGATGGCATAACGGAGAATAAAAAACCTTTTGTGTCCCGTCGCCAATCTGTTGCATGCCGGGATGATTATTCAGGTTGGCATACGATTCAATCAGGTTTTCCCGAGGCTTATCAAATGGTGCGAGAGGGGGGACTTGAACCCCCATGGTTGCCCACCGGATCCTAAGTCCGGCGCGTCTGCCAGTTCCGCCACTCTCGCGAAACTTTGAATCTGTAAATTTATCATAGCCCGTGATTTTAATCAATATTTTTTAATTCTCCCCGCGCCCTATTTTTGCACAAAACAGCCCGTTTTCGCGTATTTTTTGCGCCATTCCCGATACCGCCTGGGAAATCTTTGTTTTTTCTTAATAATTCAGTTTTGACAATAAGTTGTCACTATTAGCAGTAGAATCTACTGAGAACGAACTTTCCCAATCGGGCGACCTTAATATATTACACTTTGTTCTGCCACCCATTCGTAAAGGCCAGATCTGATATTATTGCCACGGTTTTTCGGCGCGCTCATATTGGCATATTTATTGCTTACTAAATTAATGATAATACAACAAGGTATTATTAAACATCTATTAGTATTTGATTAATAACTTATTTTTACAGGCATAATTTTTATAAGGAGTGTAATTTGACATTCAAATCGACAGGTGATTTATACGAAAAAAAACTGAACCAGCTATTTATTCTTAACTGGTTTTCCAACCGCGTAAGAGTTTCAGGCGACTTGCAGGAGGCGGCCAATATAGCAGTCTGGGCAGTGGCGGAGGCCATAGGGTTCGACAGGGTATGTCTGTGGCTTATAGACGATAGCGATGGTACCCGCCGTCTCGCTGCATGTCATAGCACGGCAGGCGAAGAACTGTCGACTCCGTTGGAGGTGTCCGGGCTCGAAGCACTCAAACTCGACAAGAGCGAGGCTTTTACAACATCGAAGCCACTTTGCGGAATAATAAAAGGGCGCTCCGGCGGCGCAGAGATAGCCGTAGCTCCGTTGGTAACATATAATCCGGAAAATCGTCAACTGATATGCTGGAAATATTTTGGATGCAATGACGAGAATTGCCCGTCAAGAAACAGTCCCCTTCTGTCCTGCTGGGTTATAGAAAATAGCTGTAGAATGCTGCGCGGCAGCGACAACATGCTTTCCCGGATGGATATTTGCGGAAACTGCCCGATATACAAGACGAATACGATGGGAAGGAATTTCGGCCTTATATGCGCCGACAACCATGTGAGTAAAAAGCCCATAACCCAGGATGATCTGAACTCCCTGAACCTTTTTGCCAACTCCGCCGCAAGTCTTATGAGCAATATAAAAAACATGGGGAAAATAAAGAAAAACGAGCATCTGCTTGACAGTATCATCTTCAATATGGCCGCAGGGCTCCTCGTTACCGATCTGACTGGCAAGGTAAAAATGATAAACATCTCCGGATCTGAGATATTGGGGTGCGACCGCGAGGCAATAATCGGGAAGGACATAACGCTCATTTATCCGGAGGCGGCTGGTATGCTGGAGGTCAAGCCGCGGATAATAGGCGACGAGGTGGAAATTCTTACGCCAAGAGGAGCCGTCCCGGTAGGTTTCAACAACAACCATCTTATTTCCAGGGACGGGAATCCGGAAGGTTTTATTATTGTGTTCAGGGATTTGAGCGAGATAAAAAAACTCCAGGACGATCTCCGTGAGAAGGAGCGGTTTGCGGCGGTCGGGAAGGTCGCGGCCGGCGTCGCACACGAGATAAGAAACCCGCTTTTCGGCATTACCTCGGTCGCACAGATAATAGCAAGGGAAACGAGTGACGAAAATCCTATCAGGCCGCTAGTGCAGGCCATGCTCTCGGAGACAAGCAGGCTGAACCGGCTTGTAGAAGATATGCTTCTGTATAACCGGACAGTAAAACTGCATAGACAGCCCGTCGATATATGTTCGCTTATAGAAAACGTCCTGGAATTTCATTTTGTTGCAATCAGCGAAAAAAGTCTCAATGTAGTAAGAAAGTGTTCCGGCATAGAAATGGCTATGATTGATCTTAATCAGATACGGCAGGTTTTCCTGAATCTCCTGATAAACGCAATAGACGCCTCACATGAGGGCGGCAGAATGGGAATTTCAGCGAGCCGGTCGGACGATACAATCAAAATAGCAATATCGGACCAGGGTGCAGGCATACCGGAGGCGGACCTGCCTAAAGTATTTGACCTTTTCTTTACCACCAAGGAAAAGGGGACCGGCATCGGACTCGCCATCTGCCGCAAGATAATCGAAGACCACGGCGGAACGATTGCAGTAAAAAGCCTCTTGGGCCAGGGCACGAGCGTCAATATAGACATACCATATATCCCCGTAACACCAGAAAGGACTTAAATGCCGCATTCGGTATTGATAATAGACGACGAAGAGACTATACGCAAATCCCTAAGCTACCTGTTTACCGGGAAAGGATTTTCCGTATCGGCCGGCGCAACTATAGCGGAGGGACTTAAGCTGGCATGGACGCTCAGGCCAGACCTGGTCATTCTGGACAACAGGCTTCCGGACGGAACCGGGCTTCAGGCGCTTGAAATGATAAAAGCCGAACAGCCCGACATCATGGTCATAATGCTCACGGGCTATGCCAATCTGCCCGATGCTGTGCAGGCCATACGGAAAGGGGCCTATGATTATCTTACCAAACCGGTGGACATCGACGCCCTGGAGATAGCGGTTGAACGGGCGTTGGAAACGCAGGGTCTCAAGAAGGAAAATCTGGTCCTGAAAATGAGGCATGGCGGCTCTCATGCTGGTATTATAGGAAGTTCCAGAGAAATTCATAAGATACTGCTCATAATAGGACTGCTCGCGGAAAACCCGGATACCACGGTAATGATTACCGGCGAATCCGGCACCGGCAAGGAGCTTGCGGCAAGGACCATTCACGGCTTGAGCGCAAGGAAGGACAAACCTTTCCTGGACATTAACTGTGCATCGTTGTCGGAGCATCTTCTTGAATCCGAGCTTTTCGGGCACGAAAGAGGCGCTTATACCGACGCGAAGGAAATGAAAAAGGGGCTTCTGGAAGTAGCCGACGGCGGGACGGTATTCCTGGACGAGATAGCCGAACTGTCGATGAATCTTCAGCCGAAGCTTCTAAGGGTAATAGAGACCAAGACATTCCGGAGAGTAGGCGGGACGAGGGACATAAAGGTGGACGTCCGAATAATGGCCGCAACCAACAAAGAGCTGTCCGACCCGGATAACCGGAAAAACTTCCGGGAAGATCTCTACTACAGGCTATGCGTCATGCCTGTGCATATGCCGCCGCTCAGGGCAAGGGAGAACGACGTTCTCGACCTGGCTAAGTATTTTCTCTCGCAAAGCGCGGCGATTAAAAAGAATATAACCGAAATCTCGGAAGATTGCGAAGGCTACCTGCTCGCCTACTCGTGGCCGGGCAACATAAGAGAGCTTAGGAACGTTATTGAGCGCGCCGTTATACTGTCGCAAGGACCGGCCATAACCCCCGAACATCTGCCCAGAGAACTGCTCGAAAAGAAGGCGCAAATGGGCCAGAGTGGGCAGCAAAACAATCCTTCAGCCCCGTGTTCGCTCGATAGGCTGGAAAAAGACCATATAAAAAAGACTATTGATTTCTCTCGCGGAAACCAGAGCCTTGCCGCCCGACTCCTGGGTGTAAGCCGCTCCACGCTGATAAACAAGCTGAAAAAGTACGACCTCCTGTAGCAAAACAATACAACCTGTATTGTATAATTTTCGCACACCCTAAAATTCCAATAATAAAATTTGCAGGCAACCTCCTGATTTTATTGCGCTATTTCAGGTGGCATTCTTGTTGCTATATCTTGGGCGGTAATAGATTTTACATACAAGGGGTGCATGATGATGAAAAGAATTCTTATCGTGGATGATGAACCTACCATACTTCTGAGCCTTTCATATTGCCTGAAGGCTGACGGAGTCGAGGTTATAACCTGCTCAAAGATAGAGGCCGCAGAGGAAGCGCTGGCCAGATATTCATTTGACCTGGTGATAGCGGATATCCGGATGAGCGGCATGTACGGCATTGAAGGTCTTGAGTTATTGCAATACGTGAAAGGATTGAACCCGGTGACGGCGGTAATAATCATGACCGCTTACGGTTCTCCGGAAATAAAGGAGGAAGCGTTCAAACGGGGAGCTTATTACTACTATGAAAAACCGGTGGATATTGACCACCTGCTTATGATGGTGAACCGGCTTGGGATTCCGGTTCCGGGCCCGGCTTCCGCGGCATAGGGGGAACTAAGATGCTCAAGAAAATTCTTATAGTGGACGATTCAAGCCTGCTGCACCAGATGTATAAACTGGTATTCATGCGCTACAAGGACTGCAGGCTTATCGCGGCCATGAACGGGCTTGAGGCCCTGGACAAGCTTTCCCAGGAAGAAGGCATAGAGCTTATCCTCCTGGATATAAATATGCCGGTAATGAACGGCCTTCAGTTCCTTGAGGCCTTAAGCAAAGAGACGGACTTCAAGGCCCCGCCCATAATCATAGTGAGCACCGAGGGCAAGGAGGAAGACACTCTCCGCGGTCTGACGCTCGGCGCCAAGGGATATGTCAAAAAGCCTTTTCAGCCCGCGGAACTGCACAACCTCATAGAGAGAATATTCTCGGAAATACAAACGGTAGCCGTATAGGAGCAAGATGGAAGATTTCGATACCTCCGGCCTTATAAATGAGTTTTTTGAGGACGCCAGCGGGCATATAGACAAGCTCGACTCCTCGCTTATCGAGATGGAGAAATATCTGGGCCAGGGCAGTCTGGATATCGAGCTTATATCCGATCTGCTGGGGTCATTGCATACCCTTAAAGGGAATTCGGGAATGATGGGGTTTGAGTCTCTTCAGCAGTATGTTCACCATATCGAAGGGATTTTCAAAAAGCTGCTCGAAGACGGCTCCGGCTTGACCGACGATAAGCTCCAGAAACTGTTTGACTCGGTCGCTGTCATGAGAGAAGCGCTCGAACGGCTCAGAGAAAATCCTAAAGCAGAAATAGACCTTGCCGAACAGATAAAGGCCCTTGGCGAAACAACGGAAGGCGAGGCCGGCTCTCAGGCGGCAATACCAAAATCCAGGGGCGACAGCTTCAGATATATTGCGGATAAATCCAATATACTCAAGGTTGATTTCGAGCGCCTGGACCATCTTCTCAATTTAGTGGGCGAACTGATAATACACAGGACCAGGCTGGCGATGACAAGCAGAATTTTCAGCGAACTGAAGCTGGACAAGACGGTGGCTTACGATCTCTCGGAAGTGACGGCGGAGATATTCAAATCAACCTCCCAGCTCCAGGAAGCCATAATGAAGGTGCGGATGCTGCCGATACGGCAGGTATTCCAGCGTTTCCCGCGTATGGTCAGGGACCTTTCGCGTGAAAGGGGCAAGGAGATAAATCTGGTTTTCCAGGGAGGAGAAACCGAACTGGACAAGACGGTTATCGACGAGATTGGAGAGCCGCTCATACACCTCATAAGAAACGCGGTAGATCACGGCATAGAAGGACCGGAGGAAAGGCTCCTGAAGAAAAAATCGAGCGTCGGAGAGATAACGCTTTCAGCCGCACAGGAGGGGAACCATATAATTATTACGGTATCGGACGACGGGGCCGGCATAGATATAAATGCCGTTAGGGCCAGGGCGTCCAAGATTTATACGGCTGAATTCGTATCGGGATTAAGCGATCAAGGCGCGACAGAGCTTATCTTTGAAGCTGGATTTTCAACTGCAAAAAAAATTACTGAAGTATCCGGCAGAGGCGTGGGTCTGGACGTGGTGAAAAAAGGCGTAACGAAACTCGGCGGCAGTATCGATGTTAAAAACAGGCCCGACGCAGGCACTGCATTCACAATAAAGCTTCCTCTTACGCTGGCAATAATATCCGCGCTGATGGTGAAATCTGGCCGGACGCTCTACGCGCTTCCGCTTTCTTCCGTGGTTGAGAGCGTCAAGCTCAACTCCGGGGATATAAAGACCATCAGCGGAGACGAGGTAATCTTTCTCCGGGACAGGATTCTTCCGCTCGTCAGGCTTGACAGGCTTTTCGGACAGGATGATCCGGCGGAAGCAGGGTGGATTGGCGGAGCAGGCCGCGAGACTGCCGCGCCATCCAACCGTGCCTACGCTGTAGTTGTCGGGAGAGACGATAAGATGGCCGCCCTGATGGTGGACGGTCTGATGGGGAGACAGGAAGTAGTGATTAAAGCGCTCGACGAGTATCTGGGGGAAGGCGAGAGTATTGCCGGCGCCACTATCCTGGGAGACGGAAGAGTCGTTCTGATACTGGACATAGCCGGTATCGTGGAAAAAGCCGCATATAGACAGGTTGTCAAGGGAGGTATGAGATGACGGAAGGCGTGCCGGACCCGAATCGTAAAATAACGCTGCCTACTTCCGGGCTTGCGGAAGAGATACTGGGGCGGGCGGGAGCCCCGCCGGAAGCACCGCACGGGCCTGAGGGCGAAACTGGCCGGCATAATCAGGCGAAGTCCGCGGGAGAGATGCTTCACCTGGTTGGATTCTTCCTGGGACAAGAGGAATATGCGCTGGAAATAGTGAGGGTACAGGAGATTATAAGGGCCGGAAGATGGACGTGGGTGCCGAACGCTCCCGCGCACGTCAAGGGCGTTATAAACCTCAGAGGGCGCATAATCCCCGTGATGGACCTGAAGGCCAGGATAGGCATGGGATATGCGGATGTGGTGAAGGATTCGAGGATAATAGTGGTCGAGGCCGGCGACAAAACGGTTGGCGGCGGCAAGGCGCTCGGACTTCTGGTTGACAGGGTATCTCAGGTATTCAAGATGCCGGGCGACGTGGTGGAGCCGCCTCCGGAAGAAATATCCGGCGCCGGAAATGGGTATATAAATGGAGTTGGCAAGATGGACGGACGGCTCATTATACTTCTTGATTTCGAAAACGTGATATGGAAAGACGTGGAGTGCGTGCGGTAACGCCAACGACTGGAGGATTTAAATGAGAAACAAGGACATGAATATAGGTACGCGGCTGATAATCGGGTTCGGCATCGTTTTGCTTATGATGGTCGCAGTCGGCGGCGCGGGTTACTGGGGGGTTGCCAACGTCTCTAAAAAGACCACCGTAATGCTTCAGACCGATGCGGCCATAGCGGAGAATGCGGCTGCGGCAAGGGCCGAAATCCTCGAACTGAGGCGGGGCGAGAAGGATGTATTTTTGAATATTGACGACAAAAAGACGGATGGCAATTATTTCAATACCTGGAAGAGCTGGCAGGTCAAGCTTTCCGAAAGGCTGGCAAATCTCGATAAGGTCGTATACCTACCGGAAGAAAGGGAAACACTTTCCAGGATGAAGGAGGAGGCGACAACCTATGAAGAATCCTTTTTGAAGGCTAAAGCAATGATGGATGCCGGGAAGATAAAGACTCCCCAGGAAGGCAACGAGGAGATGGTCCCGCATAAGGACCCCATACATCAGATGGAGGCCGCGGCCAATGATTTGAAGGACGCATCGAGGAAACGGATGAATGGGATGGGACAGGTGGTGAACGACTTTGCGAGGCACGTTATCATAATTATAGTTATGTTCATAGCGGTGGCGGTTATTATAGGCATCGGCGTCAGCCTGTATCTAACCCGGAGCATAACGAAACCGCTGGCGGAAAATATAAGGATCGCCGACAAAGTGGCCGGGGGAGACCTTACGCAGCGAATCAGAGTGCATACAAGTGATGAGCTTGGCATACTTGGGGAAACCATCAATAAAATGGTAGGCAACCTGAGCGAAATGGTCGAGACGGCCAATCAGACCGCGGCGCAGGTCGCCTCGGCGGCGGACCAGGTAGGGAAAAGCGCCCAGCAGATAAACAAAGGTGCGGCGGTACAGGCAAGTGCGGCGGATGAGACGTCATCCAGCATGGAGGAGATGGCCGCATCCATTCAAAGCGTAGCCGATAACGCTGGCCAACTCGCCTCAAATGTCGATATGACTTCGGCAAGTGTAAACCAGATGGTCGCCTCTATAGAGCAGGTCGCTAAAAACAGCCAGGCGATGGCCTCATCCGTATCCGAGACATCGGCCACAATAGAACAGATGACGGCCTCGATAGACAGAGTTGCGAAGGATTCGGAAGGTCTGTCATCATCGGTGGAAGAGACCTCGGCCACAATAGAACAGATGCTCGCCTCCATCGGCCAGGTAGGGGAAAACGCCTCCAGGCTTTCCGGCACGGTATCCGAGACATCGGCGACAATTGAGGAAATGGCCGCCTCAATACGGCGGGTTGCAATGAATGTATCCGAGGCGGACGGCATATCCCAGAAGGCGTCGGAAGCCGCAAAGGCCGGAAGCGAGGCCGTGGAACACACCATAGAGGGTATAAACCGGATTGCCGAGACTATGAATGCCACATCCAAGGTCATGGGCAGTCTTGGCAGGCGCTCGGAAGAAATCGGCAAGATAGTCGGCGTGATTGAGGAAATAGCCGACCAGACAAACCTGCTTGCGCTTAACGCGGCTATAGAAGCCGCCAGGGCAGGCGACGCCGGCAGGGGATTCGCCGTTGTTGCGGACGAGGTACGCAAACTGGCAGAGCGGTCGGTAGTGGCCACCAAGGAAATAGGCGAAGTAATAAAGCAGGTGCAGGAAGAAACCGGCCAGGCTGTCAGTACTGCGGAGGCGGGAGCCGCCGAAACATTGGAAGGCAAGAAACTTGCGGACAAAGCCGGGGCATCGCTCTCCAGAATACTGGAAAGCGTCGGCGCCACTAACCGCCTTATGACCGAAATAAATAACGCATCTTCCGAGCAGGCCTCTGGCGCGGCGCAGGTGTTGAAGTCGGTCGAGAATATGAATAAAGCGGCGGATGAAGTTACGAAGGCCGTGAAGGAGCAGGTGTCCGGATCACATCAGATTAAAAATGCCGTGGAGAATATGAACGTCATTACACGCCAGCTCGCAGGCGCGATGAAAGAGCAATCTACCGGCGGCAGGCAGATAAGGTTGGCCGTGGAGGACATGAACCGCGTCACGAACGAAGTCTCTCTTGCTACAAAAGAGCAGGCTTCTGGAAGCGCTCAGATAATTAAGGCGGTCGAAAACATGAATTCCATGACCCAAATAGTGGCCAATGCGACCGCTGAACAGAAGCGCGGCGGAGAACTGGTCGTAAAGGCGGTTGAAAATATTTCGGATATTGCGAGGGAGAACCTGGGCGCGGTCAAGCAGATGGGCTCCGCCGCCGAGAACCTGACGTATCAGGCGGAGTCACTTCAGAAAGCGATAAGCATATTCAAGACCAGGGAAATTAATATTAACTGCTGGGACGTCCTGCATTGCGCCACGGAATTCAGGCTTAAATGTCCGGCATACCAGAACCCGGAGAAGCGCTGCTGGCTTATAGACAGCACGTGGTGCAAAGGCGTTCAGCAGGGAGACGCGCGTACAAAGCTTGCCAACTGCATGCACTGCGAGGCTTATAAGGTCATGCAGGGTATAGCGTATCAGCCGGCGGCGAGGGGCTAAGTTGCAGACCATAACGCAGGAACAACTTGCCAGATTCAACAAGCTCGTCAGGGAGAGGTGCGACCTTTTCTTCCCGGCAACCAAGCAAGTCTTTTTAGAAGACCACCTGCGGGAGCGCCTTATCGCCGGCGGACATTCCGATTACGAGAATTACTATAATTGTCTTCTGGAAGAGCCGGAAGAAATGCAGAGTCTGCTTGAAGAATTGACGGTAAACGAAACGCGGTTTTTCAGAAATCCATCCCAGTTCAGGGCGCTCAAGGAAAGCATACTCCCCGAGATGATAGAGAAGAAAAACAGGGAAGTCGTTAAATCCTGGGGCGACGAAACGCGGCCATGGAAATGGGGCGAGAGGCATCCGTTTATGTATCTCAGGGTCTGGAGCGCGGGTTGTTCCACGGGCGAGGAGACATATTCAATCGCCTTTACGATTCTCGACAGTCTCAAGTTCCCGCGGGCATGGGATATCGAGATAACGGCCACGGACATAAACCGTTTAGTTCTGGACCGTGCGAGGATGGGTGTTTACGGTAACAGTTCCGTGAAAGATATAGCCCCGGATATGCTGTCGCGGTATATGGAGAGAAGCGAAGGAGGCCTTGCCGTAAAGGAGCTTCCTGCAAGCATAGTGAAATTCTACGAGTTAAATTTAAAAGATATCTCGGCAAGGCGCGGCATTATGGAGCTTGGATCGGCGGGCGGGCCGGTAAAGAAATTGGACGCGACAGGGTATTTCGACTTTATTTTTTGCAGAAACGTTATGATTTATTTCGACAGAACCGCGCAGGCGCGGCTGGTAAACACCCTTTACCGATGCCTGAGGCCCGGCGGATTTCTTTTCACAGGAGATTCCGAACCCCTGCACCTCTTTGAACACGAGTTTAATGTTATTACCGAAGGAGATGCCGTTTATTATGCCAAGCCTTTTTAAAGAATGGACAGTCTATGTCTGACCGGGCCGGACATGCGGGTCTCTCTGGGGCGGCGGATATCCCCGACCTCCTCTCTGCGATGAAGACCGGAAACCCTGCGACGAGGAAGGCGGCGAAGGCGCGGATCTTGCAGGCAGGGTTTACCGAAGTCAGAGCCTGTCTTGAGGAGGCTTTAAGGGATAACAGCGATGCGGACAGACGGAACTCGGCCATGGAGGTCTTCATCGGTTTCGGCGAAGATGCCATGCCGGCCCTGTCGCGCCTCGCCGCCGACCCGGACTGGGAAATCAGAAATTTTGCCTGTGTCATGCTGGGGGTTATCGGAAGCCAGGCCGCAATCCCGGTGCTGCTGAGCGCGCTAAGAGATAACGAGCCCAATGTATCGCATGCCGCCGCAGAGGCTCTTGGCAAGATAGGCGACCCGTCGACAGTAACGCCGCTTATGGAGGTATTGGATAAAAGCGACTTCTGGAGCGCATATCCCGTTATCGCCGCGCTTGGGAATTTGAAGGCCGAGCGCGCCGTTCCCTGCATTTTAAAATATCTGGACAATGAGCTTCTATCCCCGGTAGCAATCCAGGCGCTTGGAAATATTGGAAGCCCGCAAGCCATTGATCCGCTTTTGAATATTCTTCGCCTGGAGGGTTCCACGCATCGGGACGCGGCCTTCCAGGCGCTGATGGAAATATTCAAAAAAATGTCCGGCGATAATGAGCATATCGAGGAGGTCTTGTCCGTAGAGGAGAAGCTTCGTACTGAGCTGGGCGGGCAGAATTTCGGGGCATATTTAATTGGAATTCTCGAAGGCGGCGAATATCAATTGAAAGAGAACGCGCTTATGGCCGCGGGGATTCTCAGATACGAGGCGGCTTCGGGAAGGGCGTTTGAACTGCTTGAAGACGATAATCTGGCCGCAGCGGCGCTGAAGACCCTTCGCGAAATTGGAACGGCGGCGTTGCCTGAAGCCGGGAAACACATGAAAAATCCCTCAGGCCGCGTGCGGCAGGCGTTAGTCGGTTACCTGGGAAGCCTGGGTCCGGGGCCGGGGGTGGAGTATCTTATACGGATGATCCATGACGATATGAACATGATACGCGCGGAAGCGGCTATATCGCTTGGCAGGATAGGGGCGTCCGAGGCGGTGGGCGATCTGGCGGACGCATTGGAAGACGAAAGCCCAGAAGTGCAGGAGGCTGCGGTAGCCGCGCTTTCGGATCTCTCGCCCGGGATTGTTTTTACCAGGCTCCTGCCATACATACAGAGCGGAGGAGACGTAAGGTATATGCGCCTGGCCGCAGAGACACTGGGAAGAGTTAAGGCAGAGGAGGCGATAAGACCGCTCGCAGCTCTCCTCGACGACCCCAGGGAAACGATACGCGAAGTAGCCGTAAAAGCCATCGGACGCATCGGCGGAGAAAAGGCGGTCCCATGCCTGCTCCTGGCCCTCAACGATAAAAGCCTGAAGGTGGCGCAACAGGCAGTTGTATCCATGGGAAAGGTGAGGGACCCGCATATACTGCAAAGACTTATAAAATTTGTCAAGGATAGGGATGAACGGTTCTGTTTCTATGCCATCGGAGCCTTGAAGGAACAAAGGGATCCGATCGCCATTTTCTCGCTCATGGAAATCCTGAACGATTCACCGCGCGAACTGGCGGTCGCGGCCCTCGAAGCGCTTGGGGCGCTGGGAAGAAAAGAGGCCTGCCAGCCCGTGCTTGAAACTGCTTGCGCGGGCGACAGGGACATTCTCATGGCTTCAGTCCAGGCGCTTGGCCGGATTGGATGCGAGAAAGCAGTTCCACTGCTGACGGAGCTTCTCTCGCATACCCATTGGAGCGTCAGGGCGGCGGCGGCCGAGGCCCTCGGCAAGGCAGGAGGCGATGGGGTTTGCGGAGCGCTGCAGTCCGCGCTGAAAGATGAAGACGTCATGGTGCGAAAAATAGCTGCCAGGGCTCTTGCGGCGCTGCATGAAAACGTTTCGGCACATGCCTGATGCATGTCTCGTATTGGAAATTCCAGAATTAATATTCAGGGTCTTTTATGAATTTTAACGCAATAAAAGAGACGGAAGCAGCACCCGGTGCGACCGGGGAGAGCGCCTATGAAGAAAAGGTCTTGTCGGAGTTCGAATTCAGGCTTATCAGGGATTATATACACGATTATTGCGGAATTTTTTTCGAGGACGCGAAAATTCAGACACTCGCCATGAGGCTTTCTTCGCGTATGACCGTTCTGGACATAGGCTCTTTCTCGGAATATTACAATTATTTAAAATTCCATCCGCGCGGCGGGGACGAGACGGCGGAACTAATCCCGCGACTCACCAACAATGAGACCTATTTTTTTAGAGAGATAAACCAGATTTCATTGCTTGTCGCGCGGCTTAAGGAAAAAATAAAAAATGAAGGCATCGTAAATTTCAAAATACTGTCGTGTGGCTGCTCATCCGGCGAAGAGGCGTACACTCTGGCGATAATGCTGGAAGAGGCCAAGATTTACGACCGGTGCAAAATAGATATAACAGGTGTGGACATCGACGGGAAAATACTGAGGAAAGCCAATTCCGCCGAATTCACGGCATACTCTCTTAGATCAACCAGCAGGGAAACGGCAGACAGATATTTCTTACGGGATGGCGAAAAATATCTTCTGGACGAGCGGATAAGAAAGCGTGTCAGGTTCATGCACGGAAACATGGTAGACCAGCATCTGTTCAGAATGTTCAAGGACGTGGACGCAATATTGTGCCGGAACGTCTTCATTTATTTTTCAGATTCGGCCATATGCAGGACCGTGGAATCTTTTTATGATGCGCTTGCCGACGACGGCTGTCTCCTGCTTGGACATTCCGAGTCGCTTGCGCGGATAACAGACATATTCATTACCGAGCGCCACAAGAACACTATGATTTACGTAAAAAGCGGGACGTAATATGACCAAAAAGATAAGAGTGCTCGTAGTGGACGACTCGGTGTTCATGCGTAAGGCCCTGTACAGGATGCTATCATCAGACCCTATGATAGAGGTAATCGACACGGCCTCGGACGGCGAGGAAGGCTATAAAAAAACCCGGATGCTAAAACCGGACGTCGTTACCCTCGACGTGCGGATGCCCGGCATGGACGGTCTGGATGCTCTCAGGATGATAATGGCGGATTGCCCTGTGCCGGTACTCATGCTTTCTTCTTTGACTTCCGAAGGCGGCGAGGTGACTCTCAGGGCTCTTGACCTGGGCGCGGTCGATGTAATCGATAAATCCTCCGCCCATACTGCAATGGATATACTTGGCATCGCGGGAGAACTTACATCAAAAGTCAGGGCGGTGGCCGGCGTCGATACGGATAAAATAGTAAAGAAACTGGCGCCAGTCCATCCGGCGCGCCCGCAAGTCTTTCTGCCTCAAGCATATGTCCCGGTCAAAGCCGACACTGAGGAAATGAAGGTGGTGGCAATCGGCGCTTCAACCGGCGGGCCGCCCGCGCTGCAGGAGATATTATCCAATCTCCCCGAGGGTTTGAATGCGGCGTTTCTGGTTGTGCAGCATATGCCTATAGGCTTCACCGCCTCTCTGGCGGAGAGGCTGAACAGCCTTTCAAGGCTGGAGGTGTCAGAGGCGTTCGACGGCGACCTGGTAAGGCCGGGGAAATGCCTTATCGCGCCTTCCGGGCTGCATATGACTTTGCATGTCGAAGAAGAGCTTTGCGTACACCTTTCCAAATTTCCGGTGGACAGAATCCATCGCCCCTCGGTTGACGTCATGATGGAATCGGCGGCAAAGGTAATGCGTGGCAGAGTTATAGGTGTTATACTTACCGGCATGGGAAACGATGGAGCCATGGGCATAAAGGCCATTCATGACGCGGGCGGCAAGACCATCGCCCAGGACGAGGAATCCTGCATCGTCTACGGGATGCCAAAGGTAGCGGTTTCCCTGGGCGGCGTTGACAGGATAGTCCCTCTGGCCGGCGCGGTTCCCGCCATCCTCGACGAGCTTGAGACTTGATTTTATATATTCCCGGTAGTAGTATAAATTTTAAAAAGCCGGTAAATCTATGCCAGGAGGACGGCGCATGTCGGAGCTAAGGCAGGATGCTACTACCTACGACTGGATAATCATCGCTAAAGAGCGCGCAAAACGCCCGGACGATTTCAAGCGCAAGACCGCGCCGGTCGCGCTTCCCGCGCACGACCCGAATTGCCCGTTCTGCATCGGGAATGAAAGACTGACCCCGGATACGACTGCCGTCTTCAGCGAAGGCGGCGCCTGGAAGATACGCGCCATTCCGAACAAGTTCCCGGCCCTAACGCCCGAAGGGGATCTGGTAAGGAACGAATGGAAGTTTTTCCGGGAAACGCACGGCTACGGCAGACATGAGATAATAATCGAGACGCCGCTTCATAACGAGATCATTCCGTTCATGTCGGATAGCCACGTCGAGAACCTGATAAGGATGTACAGGGACAGGTACCTGGCCTTCAAAAAAGATTCCAAGGTAAAGGTAATAATAATCTTCAAAAACCACGGCAGAGAGGCGGGCACCTCTCTTGAACACCCCCATACGCAGATAGTCGCCTCGCCCATCGTGCCGCCGTATATCAGGCGGAAATACGAGGTGGCGACGCAGTATTTCGACAATACCGGACGCTCGCTTCACTTTGACATTCAGAAGGCGGAGCTTGAGGAGGGGAAGAGGATAGTCGCCTCTACAAAGCGCTTTACGGTCATACACCCCTTCGCCTCGCATTACCCGTTCGAGACGTGGATTATGCCCAGGGAGCATAAGCCGTCCTTCGGACATATCACCGAGGACGAAATCTCAGACCTCGCCCGCGTTCTCAAGGAAATCCTGATGAAAATGTACCTGAGCCTCGACAACCCGGATTATAATTTCGTTATAAACACCGCTCCCGTGGACGACGAGCACAAGTCCTATTACCTCTGGCATCTTCAGATAATACCGAGGCTTACGCAGGTTGCCGGGTTCGAGCTCGGCTCGGGGATTTTCATAAACGTGACGATACCGGAGGAGACGGCGGCCTTTATGAAGGACTTTCGAATCGCATGATACAAGGGGAGCTTATTTTTAAGGCCCCGGATTTAAAGCCCGTTAGTAACCCATCCTGTGCAGCGTGAAAACGACCGCCGAGGCAAAGATGCAGTAAAAGCCGAATATCTGCCATTTGCCCTTCTCAAGCCAGTTGGAAAGCCATGCGAGCGCGAGCAGGCCGGAGATAAAGCTGAAAACCATCCCCGCCAGGCTCGGATAGAATATCCCGAAGTCTATCGCCCGGGACGTCATTTCCTTTGCCTTTACCATCCTCCAGACCTCCCTTACGACAACCGGCGGCGTAAGGACGACAGCGAGCGCGAAACTGAATTCCTCGGACTTCTCCTTCGCCATGTTCAGAAGGAGCCCGGCTGATATTGTCGCGCCTGAACGGGAAAACCCCCGAAAAGGCAGGCATAGGCCCTGCACGGCCCCTATAACCGAGGATTCGCGCGTTCCCAACTTTTTTATTTTCCAGGGTTTTTTCTTCGCCAGCCCCGCGATTATTATCATAACCCCCACCGCTGCCAGGGACACGGAAATAAGCGTCATGTTGCCGAAAATAAGCTCAATCTGCGCGTGCGGGATGCCCCGGAGCATGTATTTTTCGATTATATATTTCAGCGCAAGGCCAACCACGCCGGTGAAAAAAGTGGCTATTATTATATACTTCGCCGCTTCTATGAACCGCTCCCGCGACGAAAAGAAGCTCCTTTTCCAGGACTTCCAGAAATAAATAATCACCGCGAACATAGTCCCCGTATGCAGCATCACGAGCAGAAGTGTCATGGACGGACTGGTGGGATTGAGTCCCATCAGTTTCTCGGCGATTATGACGTGCGCGGAGCTTGAAACCGGCAGAAGCTCCGCGGCCCCCTGCACAGCCGCAAGTATCAGTATCTTAAGAAACATTTCTCCCCCGTTTACTTTTCTTTGGAGTGTCTGTAAACCAACACCTTCGCACGCTCGACTGTTACGAGGCCTTCCTCCATCATGCGGTCGAGGTCCGGGAGGAAGCCCTGAATTTTTTCTGTAGAGTCTACAATCTCGATTATTATCGGCAGGTCTTCGGAGAGCCTCAGCAGCTTTGCCGTGTGCATCCGGCTATGCGCGCCGTAGCCCAGGAGTCCGCGGAAAACCGTTGCCCCGCCAAGACACTGGCGGCGGGCCTCCTCGACTATCGCCTCGTAGAGCGGCCTGCCTTCATACCTGTCGGACTCGCCTATGAATATCCTTAAAAGCTCAGCTTCTTCCGGGATTTTCATCGCTCCCCCTATAGAATCCTGGCAATCCAGACCCCTGAGACAATCGCTCCGAAGCCCAGGACGCAGTTCGCTGCAACGTTCAGAAAAGCAAGTGTAAACTGGCTGTCCCGGACGTAGCTCATTGTCTCGAAGGCGAAGGTGGAAAACGTAGTGAATGCGCCCATGAAACCTACGAGGATGACGGTTCTGGCAAGCGCGGAAATAGCCATTCTTTCCTCGGCCAGCGCCCAGACAATTCCGAACAGGAGACAGCCGATTACGTTCACGGCCAGGGTGCCGTAAGCGAACCTTGCGCCCAGTATCTGGTAGGTAAAACCGGAAAACCAGTAGCGCGCCAACGTCCCGGCGACTCCGGCAATCGCAATTAAAAAAATCCTCTGCCACATGAATCCCGCTCCGAAAGCAAGCCCTAAAATTGCCCGTCATTTAAGCCTACTGGAATCGGTATTCCGTTGTCAAGAATATAAAAAACACGCCTTCCCCGCACCCCGGTTTTTGCACAAAATGGCCTTTTTTTGGCATTTTCCGCACCCTTCCCGATACCGCCGGAAAAATTGGCTTTTTCCCCATTTTTATTTTAATAATCGGCATGTTGAGGAGGAAATCCAGAACTGATACTAACAGCAAATTTTCCCGACCGATGATATTTGCTCTTTGCGGTTATTGCGTGATATGAGTTAATCAAATCCGCAATTCCCGGTTTTGTAGCTGCCCCATTTATGGGGCGGTTTAAAGCCGCCCGATGAATCGGGCAGCTACGAAAGCAGAAAACAGATTCTTCGCGTTGCTCAGAATGACAGGCAGAGGCAAATGCCTGGATTCCCGCCGGAGCCGGGGCGGGAATGACAGGCAAAATTCCTGGATTCCCGCCTTCGCGGGAATGACGAAAGTGGAAGCGGATTCTTCGCGGAGCCTGCCCTGAGCGGAGCCGAACGGGCTCAGAATGACAGGCGGGTGGACAGTTCGGTTTACCTTTATCCCCCTCTTAAGATTAAGAGGGGGACATAGGGGGCGTTATGAAAAAGCAGAATGACAGGCAAATTCCTGGATTCCCGCTTTTGCGGGAATAACGGACATAAAGCTTTTTCGTATGGGTGGCGGACAGCTTACGTTATGAAAGTTTTTCCAGCGCGAGTTCCGCGAGGAAATTTATGAAGGCGGGGTCGTCGTCCAGGCTATTCGACCTTTCGTATTTCATGCCGAGCGAGGCGGCAAGGGATTTCTGGAGGATGTCGCAGTCGTAGAGCGTTTCGACGTTCTCGGAGACGAAGCTTATGGGCACGACTGCCACGCCGCGTGAACCGGATGCGGCAACTGTCTTTATTACTTCGTCCGTCTCGGGCTTCAGCCATTCCATGCCCGCGCGTCCCTTGCTCTGGAAGCCGACGTGCGTGCTTATCTCCCCAAGCTCTTCCTGGAGCATCGAGGCGGTCTGCATGACATTGTCGAGATACGGGTCTCCTTTGCTTATCAACTCTTCCGGCAGGCTGTGCGCCGAGAATATCACGGATATCGGGCGCTCCGGCTCGCCGGCTTCATGGGCGGGTATGGCCTTGAGGAGTTTTTCCAGGGCGTCCCGCATTCTCTGCGCAAGAAGCTTTATGAACCTCGTGTCCGCGCCGAAGCCTTCGTAATATACAACCTCCGGCGGGTCCGGGTCTTTCTCCGCAAGGGTTTTCAGGAGGCCGAAACCAGAGCCGGTTATCGCGGGCGAGAAGTGTGGATACAGAGGAAGGGCAAGGAGCTTTCTAATGCCGTGACTTTTTATTTGTCGGTAGGCATCCTGTATGGAGGGCGCCGTATACCTGTTGGCGTGGTATACGAAGATGCTTTTGTCCTTCAGCGCCTCGCGGAGCGCGCTGGCCTGCCTTTCGGTAATCGCGTCCATCGGGGAGCCGCCGCCTATCGCCTGGTATTTCTCCTTCACAGGCTCTTTTTTCATAAGGGATATATAAAAAGCGAGAAACGGGCGCACCGGCCCCGGCACCCGCAGGATGTTCGGGTCCATGAAAAGCTTCATCAGGTATGGGAACACCCCGCGCACGTCGGACGGGTCTCCCATGGTCATAAGAAGGACAGCCTTTTCGTTCATTTTACCCTGTGGCTCTCACCAAACTCGTGGACGAAATCGACCAGCGCCTTGACGTGGTCGGGCGGCGTTTCAGGGATTATGCCGTGGCCTAGGTTGAATATGTGCCCGGTATCGCCGGCGGCGGCCAGGATTTCCTTCACGCGCTTCTCTATCTCCGGGATGGGCGCAAGGAGGAATACCGGGTCCATGTTGCCCTGGACGGCCTTGCCTCCGACCTGGCTCCGTGCGGCGGCGATGTCTATGCGCCAGTCGATGCCTATGACGTCCCCGCCCGCCTGCGCGACGAGCGGCATGAAACCCTGGCTGTTCCCGACGAAGTTTATTACCGGGACCTTCTTGCCTTCCGGCGATTTTTTTATGCCCTGGATGACGAGCCTCGTATACGGCATGACGAAGTTAAGGTAATCCGCCGGAGAGAGCACTCCGCCCCAGGTGTCGAAGAGCTGTATCGCCTGCGCGCCCGCATCCACCTGCGCGTTCAGATACTTTATCACGGTCTCTGTAAGCTTCTCCATCAGGGAGCGATAGACCTTCGGCGCGCTCCACATCATGGTCTTCAGGTGCCGAAAGCTCCTGCTCCCGCCGCCCTCGACCATGTAGCTCGCCAGCGTAAAGGGCGCGCCGGCGAAGCCGATTAGCGGCACATTGCGGGATTCAAGCTCGCGTCTCAGCATCTTGACCGTCTCCGGCACGAACGGCACGTCGGCAAGAGGGTCGATTACTCGGAGCGCGTCCACGTCCGCCTGTGTGCGTATCGGCTTCTCGAAGACGGGAGCAGGGTTGAAGTCGAGCTTGACGCCCATTGCCTCGACGGGGATTAATATGTCGGAGAACAGTATCGCGGCGTCGATGCCGAACTTGTCGATAGGTTGAAGCGTTACCTCCGTGCATAGCTCCGGGGACTTGCAGAGCGTAAGGAAGTCCACCTTCGCGCGGACGGCGCGGTATTCCTCCATGAACCGCCCCGCCTGGCGCATGAGCCAGATCGGAGTTCTGTCAACGGGTTTACTGAAGCAGGCGCTTATGAAGCGGTAGTCGGACATGAAAAATTCTCCTGATTATTTATTCAAGATATTTTTATATTCATTGGTTCGTACAAGGCGGTCAATTTCGCGTGTGACGGCACTCACAGCATATTCTTTATCTCCACCCGGTACACTTGATACAACACGATTACATCGTTCGCAAAAAAACTTTGTTTCCTCTTTAAGAATATCATTATAGGAATAAACAAGCGTTGCATCACATATTGGACAAAAACACCATAAGTTATGAATGCGGTTTCCAAGCCAAACCCATCGCCACTTCGCTCTAAAAATTATGGCTTCTGTAAAGTTTTTATACTCCGGTTCTTCTTGTTTTCTAACAATTCTAAATAAAGATTTTATGCCCGGAACTGATAATAGGATTATAATTAGTAGCACCCATCCGGGAATGGAATAGGTGGATATTAGAACATGTGCCACCCAAAGAATTCCGTCCCATAATACCATCACAATCTTAATTGCTAAAACGCGTACAAAAGAAGATAAAATTAATGCTAAAACAAGGCCGCTGACAACTCCGGCAATGATTCCGTTTCTTATAGAATGTGATTCTTTTTCCGCCATTATAAGTAACTAAATCAACGGTGGATTCCTCAGCTGCGCTCGGAATGACAGCTAATCTTTCCCCGCCTTATCCTTCCTCATCCTTGCCGGGGTATAGTTGCAGAACGGCTCTTCCTGCAAATAATCGCCGTATACGGCGTCGGCCCGGGCGCGGCAGCCGCCGCAAACATTAATATATTCGCACACGCCGCACTTGCCCTTGTATTTCTTGAAGTCCCGAAGCTCATGGAATAACGGCGCGCCCTCCCATATCTCCTTGAACGGCGTCTTCTTGACGTTCCCGGCGGAGTGCGGGAAGTAGCTGCAAGGATACACCTCGCCCTCGGCGGTAATGAGGCATATCACCTGCCCGGCAAGGCAGCCTTTCGAGCCGCCGGTAGAAAATTTCAGCGTCCTGCGCTCCAGCTTATCCCCCTCTTCGGCAAGTTTATTCATCTGCGGCACGATGCGGTAGTAATGCGGCGCACACGTCGGGCGCATGAGGATTTCGGACTCATGCTTTTCCGTTTCGTAGTGCCATTTCAAAAGCTCCTCGTAATCTTCCTTGCTGATAAGCTCGGACATTATCCCCTCGCCTCGGCCCGTCGGGACGATCATGAACATGTACCACGCCTTCGCGCCCAGGCTCTTGGCGAGCTTCATTACCTCCGGGATCTCCTTCTGGTTACGCTTAGTAAAGGAGGAATTAATCAGGAATTCGATACCGTGCTTATTGAAAAGGGATGCGGCTCGGACTACCCCATCGAACGCCCCGGGCTGGCCGCGAAAATTATCATGAGTGCCGGCGTCAGACCCGTCGAGACTCATAGAGACCATCTTTATCCCGGCCTCTTTCATCTTCCCGCAGACGTCGTCCGTGACGAGGAAGCCGTTCGTGGCTATGCACATCCGAAGGCCGAGTTTTGTCCCGTGCGAGGCAATCTCGAAGAGGTCGGCCCTGAGGAGCGGCTCTCCGCCGGAGAGGACGATTACGGGGGCCGAGAACGCGGCAATGTCGTCAAGCAGTTTCCTGGCCTCGTCCGTATCAAATGCGGTATCGAAGGAGTTCGTCGTGGACGCCGAGCGGCAGTGGACACAGCTGAGGTTGCATCGGCGGGTAACTTCCCATGCAATCCATTTCGGGACAAAATCCATGTTCATTCCTTTATCTCCGGCAAAAAACTCTGGAAATGCGTGAGGTTAATATAGCACAGGCGGGCGGGTGAAAGCAACCCAAAAGCGGGAAACGGCGGGAGCTGTCGGCAGGCGCAATTTCCTCTTTGAATTAAGGTTTTTCTGATATACTTACATGGAAAAGCCGCCAGGCTTGTTTTTTTACAGTGAATGGGCTGCGGAAAATTCGGAGGGGTTAAACTTGAAGAAGATGGGCATTGAGGATCTGTGCGTCAACACGATACGCTTCCTTGCTGTGGACGCAGTCGAAAACGCAAACTCCGGGCATCCCGGTATGCCCATGGGCACCGCGTCGATTGCGCACGTCCTGTGGACCAGGTTCATGAAATACAACCCCAGGAACCCTCTCTGGGCCGACCGGGACCGTTTCGTCCTCTCCGCCGGGCACGGCTCCATGCTTCTTTACGCAATGCTCTACCTTACGGGATACGACCTCTCGCTCGACGACATAAAGAACTTCCGCAAATGGGGCAGCAAAACCCCCGGCCATCCGGAATACGGGCATACCCCCGGGGTCGAGTGTACGACGGGGCCGCTCGGCCAGGGTTTTGCAAACGGCGTCGGCATGGCAATCGCAGAGCGATACATGGCCGCCCTTTTCAACCGTCCCGGACACGAGATAGTGGACCACTGCACCTTCGCCATAGCGAGCGACGGTGATTTGATGGAAGGCGTCGCCTCCGAGGCGGCGTCGCTTGCGGGACACCTGAAACTCGGCAAGCTGATTTACATATACGACAACAACCACACCACGCTTTCGGCGGATACGAAGCTGTCCTTCACGGAGGACGTTATAAAGCGCTTCGATGCCTACGGCTGGCACACGCAGAGCGTGGAGGACGGAAACGACCTGGACGCAATATCCAGGGCAGTCACGGCGGCGAAGGAGGAGACGGGCAGGCCGTCGCTTGTCGCCGTCCGTACGCACCTGGGCTACGGAAGCCCGAACAAGCAGGACAGTTATCAGGCGCATGGCTCGCCACTTGGGGCCGAAGAGACGCGGCTTACAAAGGACAATCTGGGTTGGCCTCCCGACGAGGTGTTCTATGTGCCGGACCAGGCGCTCAAGGTCTTCCGCGAGGCGGGGGCGAAAGGCGCCGGTCGGGAGGAGGAATGGACGGAGCTGATGCGTTCCTACGGCAGGAAATATCCGGAACTCCTGGCGCAGTGGGAGCTGATGACGGGTCCGAAGCTCCCGGAAGGCTGGGACGGAGATATTCCGGTCTTTCCGCCTGACAAAAAGGGTATTGCCACGCGCTCCGCCGCCGGCAAGACGCTTAACGCGGTGGCGGAGAAAATCCCGTCTCTAATCGGCGGCTCCGGAGACCTCGACCCCTCGACGAATACCGCCATGGACGGAAGGGGAGATTTTCAGAACCCGGCGGGCGGGGACGAAGGCGTGCAGGGCGCCGTCACAGGACACTGGGGCTACGGCGGGGCGAATATCGCTTACGGCGTAAGAGAGCACGCGATGGCGGCCATAAGCAACGGTATTTCGCTGCACGGCGGTCTTATCCCGTTCGCGGCCACGTTTCTGATATTCTCGGATTATATGCGGCCCGCCATCCGCCTGGCCGCGCTATCCCGGGTCAAGGTTATATACGTCTTCACGCACGACTCCGTCGCCCTTGGCGAGGACGGCCCGACACACCAGCCGATAGAGCAGCTTGCGTCGCTTCGGGCCATGCCGGGGATAAGGGTAATCCGTCCGGCGGACGCCAATGAGACCGCCGAGGCATGGAAATCGGCGCTGCTGGAAAAGGACGGGCCTGTAGCGCTCGTGCTGACACGGCAGAAAGTTCCCGTAATCGACAGGAAAAAATACGCCAAGGCAGCAGGGCTTCACATGGGGGCGTACATTCTGGCCGACGCCCCGAAAGGGCGTCCGGAAATTGTCATTATCGCTACGGGCTCGGAGGTTCACACAGCCCTTGAGGCCTATGAGAGACTCGTCGGCGAGGGCGTGGCCGCAAGGGTGGTGAGTATGCCATGCCGCGAGACGTTCGAGATGCAGCCCCGCGAATACAAAGACAAGGTCCTGCCGCCCGGCGTAACGGCGCGGATAACGGTAGAGGCCGCCTCTGTCTTCGGCTGGGATAAATACGCCGGGCCTTCGGGCGTAACCATCGGAATAGACCGTTTCGGGGCATCGGCGCCTGGAAGCGTAAACATGGAGAAGTTCGGTTTCACCGCGGACAATATCATCGAGAACGCCGGGAAGCTCTTAAACCGGAAAAACGCTGCGCCGAAAAAGAGGGCGGCGGCAAAATATTCATAAAACTGCGGAGGCCGACATGGCAGGCAACCCTTTAATCCAACTGAACCAGGCAGGGCAGAGCATCTGGCTCGACTTTTTAAGCCGCGACATCATCCGCTCCGGCAGGCTCGGCGCGCTCGTGCGGGAGGATAACGTCTCCGGCATTACGTCCAACCCGACCATCTTCCAGGGCGCAATCGAGGGAAGCGACATCTACGACGCGCAGATAAAGGAACTGGCCGGAAGCACCGCCTCGGAACCGAAAAAGATTTACGAGACGATAACCACCGAAGACATCCGCGAGGCCGCGGATATTTTGAAAGAGGTCTACGACAGGAGCGGCGGGCAGGACGGTTACGTAAGCATCGAGGTCTCGCCGAAGCTGGCGCGGGACGCGGACGCCTCCATAAACGAGGCCAGGCGGCTGGCCTCCGAGATAGGCCGGAAGAATATACTCGTCAAGATACCGGGAATCCCGGAAGGAGTCCGGGCCGTGGAAGAGCTGACCGCGGAAGGCATAAACGTAAACGTGACGCTCCTTTTTTCCGTCCAGAGATATGAGGCCGTGGCCATGGCATATCTCAGGGGGATAGAGAGGCGGATAAGCGAGGGGCTTCCCGTCTCCGACATACACTCCGTGGCGAGTTTCTTCGTCAGCCGGGTGGACACCCTTTTCGATACGATGTTCAATGAAAAACTCCCGGCGGCAGGCACGGAGAATGAGGAGCGCAGAATAAAAAATCTCTACGGCAAGGCGGGTGTAGCCAACTGCAAGCTCGCCTACCAGAAATACAAGGAGATGTTCCTGGGCACCGGTTTCAGACATATACGCGAGAACGGCGCGAACGCCCAGAGGCTCCTCTGGGCCTCGACAGGCACCAAAAATCCGAAGTACAGCGACATAAAATACGTGGAGGAGTTGATTGCCCCGGATACCGTGAATACCATGCCGCTCGATACGCTTACGAAGTTCAGGGACCACGGGAAGGTCCGCATAACGATAGAGCAGGACCTTCAGGACGCGCGGGACGTGTTCGAGAAGATTTTTTCCATTGGCATAAACCTGGAACAGGCGACGGAGCGGCTTGAGGAAGAAGGGGTGAAGAAATTCAGCGACTCGTATAACGACGTCCTGGCGGCGATTGCAAAAAAGATCGAGGGCATGGCGGAAAAGGCGGCGTAAAAAGAACCTCTCTCCCTTACCCATTTCCCATGACAGGGCGAGGGGTGAAATATGCAAGTGCGTCGGTAGTTTTATATCCCGGTAAAGAACGCGGCCAGCGAAACAGGTGCTCAAAGGTGTAGTTTTATATCTCAATATCGAAGGACGCGGCCAATGGAACATATGCTCAAGGTGAACTATACAAGCGCATTGGCAGTTTTATATCCCTCTCCCTTGATGGGAGAGGGCTGGGAGAGGGTGAAGGAGACATTATGCAGCTCGGTATGATAGGTCTAGGGAAAATGGGCGGCAACATGGCAAGAAGGCTTATGAAGGGCGGCCATGCGGCCGTCGTCTTCGACAGCTCGCCCGAGAGTGTCGCTGCCCTTGCAAACGAGGGGGCTGAAGCGGCGGCGTCTCTTGAAGAACTCGCCGCAAAGCTTGCCCCGCCGCGCACGTTATGGATGATGCTTCCAGCCGGGGAGCCAGTGGACGAGACAATAGACGCGCTCAAGGGAGTTCTATCTAAAGGCGATGTGGTCGTCGAAGGCGGAAACAGCTTCTATAAGGACTCTATACGGCAGGAGGAATCGCTCAGGCCGTTCGGTATAGGATTTATGGATGCGGGAGTGTCCAGCGGCATCTGGGGCCTTGAAAAGGGATACTGCCTGATGATAGGCGGAGAAAAGAACTTGTTCGACAGGCTCACCCCGCTTTTTAAAACGCTTGCGCCCGAAAAAGGGTTTATGTACTGCGGCCCGGCAGGGGCGGGGCATTTCATAAAGATGGTGCATAACGGCATCGAATATGCGCTGATGTCAGCGTACGGAGAGGGATTCGAGATTGTGAAAAAATCGCCGTACGGGAATATCGATTTTGAAGGGCTTGCGGGACTCTGGAACCACGGGAGCATAATACAGTCCTGGCTCCTTGAGTTCGCGGAGTCCGCGTTCAGGAAACATGGGGATTTAAAAGACATCGAGGCGTGGGTGGAGGACTCCGGCGAAGGGCGATGGACGGTGCGGGAGGCGGTCGATTTCGCCGTCCATGCGCCGCTTATCTCCGGCGCGCTCTTCCAGAGGTTCCGTTCCAGGGACAGGGAGTGTTTCTCCGAGAAGCTCCTTGCCGCAATGCGGGACGAGTTCGGCGGCCACGGCTTCAGGAAGAGCGGCTAAGAAATATGAAAATCGGTCTTGCGGCTGACCACGGCGGACGGGAACTGAAGGACTCTCTCAAGACGCATCTCGAAGAGTCCGGGCACGACGTTAAGGACTTCGGGGCCCATGAAACGAATCCGGACGACGACTATCCTGACTACGTAATCCCGCTTGCGGCAGCCGTTGCCTCCGGCGAGCTGGAGCGCGGAATAGCCGTATGCGCAAGCGGCGTAGGCGCGTCGGTCGCGGCGAATAAAGTCCCCGGAGCGCGGGCGGCGCTTGTGGTCGATGCGTTTTCGGCAAGGCAGGGCGTGGAGGACGACGACATGAACATTCTCTGCCTGGGCGGGAGCGTCGTCGGATACAGCCTCGCAAGAGACCTTGCGGATATTTTTCTCAAGGCGCGCTTCAAGGCCGAGGCCCGATTCGTCCGCAGGCTTTCCAAAATAAACCGCCTGGAGGGGCGATGAACGAAGAAACCGCGCCGCTCACGCCGGAGGCAGACCGGCATGCGACATGCACTGCCGCGCCGAGGCCGGATTTCTGCGGTATAGAAAAGCCCGCTCCATGCGGCATAATCATCTTCGGCTCATGCGGCGATCTGTCGAAGAGAAAACTCATCCCGTCGCTTTACCGGCTCTTCGCAAACAGGCATCTCCCGGACGGCTTCTTCATGCTGGGTTCCGACCGCATAGAGACCGACGACTCCGGGTTCCGCAGTATAATGGAAGAGGCGGTCAGGGCGGCATTCCCGGGCGATTTTTCTTCGGATTCGTGGCAGAAATTTTCCGACAGATTATTCTATGCAGAGGCGGATTTCAATTCCGGGGATTTCTTCGTCTCGCTCCCCGCGCGCCTGAAGCCGCTCGAAAAAAAATTCGGCACCGGGTGTAACCGCATATTCTACATGGCCCTGCCGCCCGCCGTCTACGAGACGGTGATAAGTCGCATAGGCGGCGCCGGCCTTGCTTCGGAGGAGAACGGCTATTCCCGCGTCGTGGTGGAAAAACCTTTCGGCTCCGATATTGAGTCATCAAGACACTTAAACGGTGTGATAGGCGCGTCTTTTTCGGAATCCCAGACCTTCCGCATGGATCACTACCTCGCAAAGGAGAACGTCCAGAACATACTCATGTTCCGCTTCGCCAATTCAATCTTCGAGCCGCTCTGGAACAGGAGATACATAGACCATGTCGAGATTACGCTCTCCGAGACCCTTGGCGTCGAGCACAGGGCGGGCTATTACGAAAACGCGGGCGTGCTCAGGGACATGTTTCAGAACCATATCCTCCAACTGCTCTCGCTGACGGCGATGGAGCCCCCCGCCGCCTTTGTATCCGAGCGCGTGCGCGAGGAAAAGGTGAAGGTGTTTAGGTCTGTCAGGCCGGTGCCGCTTGACAGGCTGGGCGAGTATGTCGCGCTCGGGCAGTACGGCGCGGGCAGTATAAACGGAGCGGCGGTGCCATCCTACAGGGAAGAGCCGGGCGTAAACAATAACTCTAACACGCCGACATACGCGGCGATGAAACTTTTCATAGACAACTGGCGTTGGAGCGGCGTGCCGTTCTATATGCGCTCCGGCAAGAGACTCTCCAAAGGCAAGGCGGAGATTGCCATAAGGTTCCGGGCCGTGCCGCACCTGATGTTCTCTAACGTCCTGGAGCCGGTAGGCAGCCTCTCGGACACTATCGACCCAAACCTGCTCGTCCTCAGGGTGCAGCCGGACGAGGGGATAAGCCTTCAGTTCCAGACGAAGATGCCGGACTCCCGCGCATGTCTCCGTCCCGTCCTGATGGACTTCAGGTATGAGAAGGTCTTCCTGCTGGACGCATACGAAAGGGTCCTGCTCGACTGCATGACGGGCGACCAGATGCTTTTCGTGAGCGGCGAGATAGAGGAGCTTACATGGGGTCTTCTCTCGCCGGTCATAGAGAGACTTGAAGGCATGAAGGGCGGTTTTAAGTTTCCGAACTACCCGTCGGGTTCAAACGGGCCCGCAGAGGCCGACGAGCTGATCCGCCGGGACGGACGGCTGTGGCGCGCGCTGTAGGGGCCGGTCTATCCCATTCCTATCCTGTCCTCGGAACCGTGATGAAGCCCCACCATTAGCGTGAGGTGCTCTCGGAGTTGCCTCGTAAGAAGGAAGTTCCGCCGTACGTAGTCCCTCGCTTCTCTGCCCATATCCTCGCGTCTTTCCCTGTTTAAGAGCAGGTAGCGCATGCGCATCGCCGCGCCCTCCGGCGTGCTTACGAGAAAACCAGTGTGGTGGTCTATAACCTGGATCTTTATGCCGCCCGTGTTCCCGCCGATAACCGGCTTGCCCTTCCAGAGACCTTCCGTCACGGTCAGGCCGAAACCCTCACGTATGGATTTCTGCACAACGATGTCCGCCGCGCGCTGGAGGGCGTTTATCGTCCTGTGCGCGTCAGCCGGCAGGAGCAGGACGTGCACATCGCCGTCTCCGCCCGCCGCTTCCTGCACTTCTTTAAGCACCGTGGAGCCTTCCGGGTCGTCCGTCGCGCCGCCGCCCGCAAGGACGAGCTGAAGGCCCGGCGAGAATTTCTTCGCAAGGCGGTATGCGCGTATCACGCCTGTCGGGTCCTTGAACCTGTCGAAACGCGATATCTGGACTGCGAGCGGGCGCGAGCGGTCGAGCCCGAACGTCGCCGCAACGTGGTCAACTTCCTCGTCCGGGATGTCCATGTTCTTCTCGGAGAGCGGGTCTATCGACGGTAGTATTAGATACTGCGGGTGCGGAAGCGACTGCGAGAACTCGGCCAGGGAGAATACGCTGGCGTCATACTGCGCCACGAACTTGCGGAGGTAATTCCATACCGGACGGTACGGCTGCGACGCATCTATGTGGCATCTCCATATCCATTTCCCTTTGCGGTTCGGAAAATATTTTATAAGCGGCGCGGGCTGCGGATCGTGTATGAAAACGGCGTCCGCGTCCTCAAGCGCGTCCTTCATTCTATCCGCGTTTTCGCGGTTAGTCTTTTCGAATTCCTTAAGAAGCCTCTCCGGGACGACGACCGGGTTTCCCTGGAGCGCGTTATGAAAACTTTTCGTGCACTGGTAGAACTCCTTGCCGCCCGTGATTACCTCCCACCGCGCGTCGAAGCCGAGTTCCTGCTGAAGCGGGACGAGCCGGCAGAGTATTTCCGCGACTCCGCCGCCCTCGCGGGTTGAGTTAACGTGCACGACCTTCATCCCGTTAAGCGTGGAAGCAAGCTGGCGCAGATGGGATATGGTATCTTCGCCCGCCGCCTTAGCGTATGCGTCTAGAAGCCCACTCATACCGTCTCTCCCGCAAAATATCCAGTAAATATGTCCGCTATCTTCTCCTTGAGCTCCACCAGTGGAACGAAGTACGGGTCCAGACCCGCAAGCCTGTCTATCAGGGACCTGAACTCATCGCCGAATTCCATCAGCCATTCGCGGAAATCGTCCATACGGTCTTTCGTCCTTCTGCGCGCGTCCACGAAATGGAAGAAGAATGACGACGGAGTCATCATGGGCGCCGTCATCGGAAGTTGCGAGGGGTGCTCAATGGTCACATATGTGTCGAATATTACTATCTGAGAACGGATGAACATGAACGGCCTGTCCGCATGCAGGAGGCGGAGCTTCTCGCTTTCCTCGAGCCTCTCCGAGGTCACTTCCACCAGTTGCTGTCTTAGTTCTTCGAGGTCTTCGAAATCCGTCGGGTCGATAACGGAAAGTCTCTCCGCCAACGCCTCGTCGTGAAGCCCGTGCGCCTTTCTTGACCAGTCAGCGAAGTCGTTCATGTATTCGCGGTTCTCGAAAGCGGCCCTCAAAAGCCCGCCCCAGAAGTGGTAATAGATGCTCCCCGGATGGACCGTCATAAGCCGATCCCGAAGCTCCCTGAGGTTATGAGCCCGCACGCCCGTTGCAATTGCCGCCAGCGCGCAGTCTTTTACGGCGAATGGCATTTACGCTCCTTGTTTCGCACCCGCTTTTAATTATAGCCGATTTTTTCCGCTTGCGCAGGGAGCCGCATTTGTCTGCTTTGACACCGCATATGCCGGGTGTTAAACTTTTTCGTGGAAAGGGGATAACCATGAAAATAGCGGTATACGAAGTCGAGGAATGGGAGAAAGAGGCGTTCGACGTGCTGAGAGCGGGCGGGCACGACGTAGTGACGCTCTCCGAGCCGCTCACGCCTGAGAACGCGGCGGAGCATTCCGACGCAGGCATAATATCGCCGTTTATCTACTCTCATCTCGGCAGGGATACGCTGCGGCATTTCGGAGGCCTCAGGATGATTGCCACTCGCTCGACCGGCTTCGACCACATAGACATGGACTACTGCCGCGAGAGGGGTGTTGTCGTCTCGAACGTGCCTAATTACGGCGAGAACACCGTCGCCGAACACGTCTTTGCCCTGATACTTGCCATAAGCCACAGGATGTACGACGCCATAGACAGGACAAGGAAGGGCGACTTCTCGCAGGCCGGACTCAGGGGATTCGACCTGCGGGGCAAGACCATCGGAGTGATTGGCGTCGGCGGCATCGGAAGACATGTCATAGAGATAGCCAGGGGGTTCAACATGCGTGTCCTGGCGTACGACGTCCGCAGGAACGAGAGACTCTCGACGGAACTCGGGTTTGCCTATGAAGAACTGCCCGAGATACTGTCGCAGTCTGACATAATAACCCTGCACGTCCCCGCGAACGAGAAGACGAAGGACTTCATATCGACCGACGAATTCAATCTTATGAAAAACGGAGTGGTGATAATAAACACCTCGCGCGGAAGCGTCCTGAACGTGCAGGCGCTCCTTCGGGCTATCGCCGACGGGAAGGTGGGCGCGGCAGGGCTCGACGTCCTGGACGAGGAGCCCGCAATCCGCGAGGAGGCGGAACTGCTGAGTTCCATATTCAGGAAGAAATACGACCTTGAGACTGTCCTTGCGAACAGCGTCCTCTTGAGGCTTCGGAACGTATTAATCACGCCGCACAGCGCGTTCAATACGAAAGAGGCTGTGCAGAGGATACTTAAAACTTCGGTCGAAAACATCGCGGCTTTCCTCGCGGGGCAGCCTGAGAATATCGTCGGTCAGGCGCCCGGGAAGGCCGCGTAAGGAGGATATTATGGCAAGGGTGGCGATAAACGGGATGGGGCGAATAGGCCGGTCGACTTTCAAGATAATCCAGAATACGCCGGGACTTGAACTCGCGGCGATAAACGACCTCGTGCCTGCCGAAAACATAGCGTACATGCTGAAATACGACACCGTATACGGACGTTACGATAAAAAAATAGAGCTGCGGGGCAACTCGATAGTAGTTGACGGCAGGGATATCCGGCTTCTCTCCGAGAAAGACCCTTCGATGCTCCCGTGGGGCGAGATGGGAGTCGACCTGGTATTTGAATGCACCGGAGCATTCACGAAAAAGGAAGACCTGGAAAAACACGTCCGGGCCGGTGCAAGGCACGTGATACTCTCCGCACCGTCGAAGAGTGATGAAGTCCTGGCAGTAGTACACGGGGTAAACCAGCCGGAAGGAAACCCGCAGGTAATCTCGTGCGCGAGCTGCACAACGAACTGCATTACTCCAGTAGTCGAAATTATCGGCAGGCGCTTCGGGATGAGGAAAGCCATTATGACGACGCTGCATGCGTACACGGCGTCGCAGTCTATCGTGGACGGTGCGAACAAGAGGTTCACGCGCGGGCGCGCCGGTGCCGCGAACCTGGTGCCGACTTCTACCGGCGCGGCTAAGGCCACCATAAAGGCCCTGCCCCAGTACGCGGGAAAATTCGACGGCCAGGCTGTCCGCGCGCCGGTTCCCGTAGGCTCCATATCCGACATAACCTTCATCCTCGAAAGATCGGCAACGAGGGAAGAGGTCAACAGCGTCTTCATCGAAGAAGCGCAGACCGACAGGTACCGTGGCGTGCTCGGCGTATCCGAGGACCCGATAGTCTCATCCGATATTATAAAAGACAGCAGGGCATCCATAATAGACCTCTCCATGACGCAGGTGGTGGATGGAGACCTGCTCAAGGTAATGAGCTGGTACGACAACGAGTGGGGTTATTCATGCCAGATGGCAAGAGAGGCCGCGCGTATGCTGGGCGTGGAGGCGGAAGAGCTTAGACAGGCGGCATGAATATTTTCGTCGGGACTTCGGGTTGGAATTACAGCCACTGGAAAGGCCCGTTTTACCCGCGCGACATAAAAGACCGGGAGATGCTCGAATATTACGCCCGCGTTTTCCGCACGGTAGAACTGAACAACCCGTTCTATCGCCTGCCGTCCGAGAAAAGCGTCCTGTCCTGGCGTGAAAACTCTCCGGACGGTTTCATTTTCGCCGTGAAGGCCAGCCGCTTCATAACTCACATAAAAAGGCTTAAGGACTGCAACGAGCCCGTAAAGACATTTTTAAAAAGAATGGGCGCGCTCGGCGCGAAGCTCGGCCCGGCGCTCTTCCAGACGCCGCCGGGGCTTGAATTCGACGCCGGGAAGCTTAAAGAGTTTATCTCCGTCCTTCCCGAAGGCTTCAGATACGTCTTTGAGTTCAGGAACCGAAGCTGGATAAGAGACGAGACCTATAAAATCCTTTCGGATAACAAAATGACATTCTGTATCTACGATTTCAATGGTTACTTCACCCCGCGCGAGATCACGTCGGACATTGTCTATTTCCGGCTGCACGGGCCTGTCGGTAAATATTCCGGCTCGTATCCCGACAGTTTTTTAAACGAGCTTTCGTCGGCCTTCAGGAAATATGTGCGCGAAGAGCGACGGGTCTTCTGCTATTTCGACAATGATTACGCGGGCTATGCCGCACTGAACGCGCTTACGCTGAGAGGTTTAATCGAAGGCGCAGAAAAAAAAGCGCGCAGCATGACGATGCGGGCAGGCTAATCGGGTATTAGCAACGCTACCGGAAAATTGCAAAGCGCGTCTTCGAGGGCTATCCAGGACTTGCCGTCCCGCCCGAACGTATCCGACGTTTCGCCGGTGAAAATATTTTTGTATCTCTTGTTCGCATCAGCGGGCGCCTCGACCGACGTCCCCGCCCAGACGGCAGCGCCGATTGGGAACGGAGGACGGTCTGCCGGCTCGTGGATTTCCGCAAGCGCGCCATACAGCCTAGGCGCGATAACGACGAGCGAGGTTTCAGACGGGCCTTTTCCAAGAACCCTGGCGAATGCGCAGACATGGGCCGCGCGCGGGCCTTCCACGCTCAGGTTGCGGTAATCCCCTTCCCTGAAAAGCCTCTCGTTATCGTGCCTCAGCGAGAGCGTTTTCCAAATGATGTACATCTTTATCCTGCCGTCTTCCATGTTCGCCATCATCTCGGCCAGCGCTGACACCGTATTGCCCGGTTCGCTGAAATTTCTCCTTATGCCGTCCAGCATCGCAGTCCTGGCGGCATAGTCCACCGGCCTTCTGTTGTCGGGGTCTACAAGGTTATAATTCCATATCTCGTCTCCCTGATATATGTCCGGGACACCGGGAGATGTAAGCTTCAGAAGCGTCTGCGACAGACTGTTGTACATCCCTGTCCTGGAAATTTTCTTCTGGAACGACACGAAGTCTTCCATGAATATGTTCTTTCTCTGGCGGTCAAGACAGTACCGCACGAAATCCACCAGCGCACCCTCGTATTCCGGGTTCGGGTTTATCCAGCTCATATGCACCTTGGCCTCGCGTGCCGCCTTTATCATATAGGCGCACATCTTTTCCTCAAACTCCTGGCCGGTTTTTTTGGATACATCGCAGGCCGGCCAGGCCCCGACCAGCGTCTGGTAAAAAAGATACTCGTCGTTTCTTGCCGGGGCGAGCCTTTCGTCAACTTTTCTTTTTCCCTTTTCGTTAAAGCGGCTCCACTTGAGGACCCTTCCGCGCCACTCGCCGGGAAATTCTGTCAGGGCCATAAGGCGCATCCGGACATCCGCGCTCCGCTTACTGTCGTGCGTGGATGTCGAAAGCATGGAGTGCGGGAAGCGCTTTCCCCTCTCGATATTAGTGCGGTGAAACGCCTGGACGGACACGCCGAAGCGGGAGGGATCTCCGCCTACTTCGTTTAACGAAACAAGGCGGTTGTAAATATAAAAGGCCGTGTCTTCCAGGCCCTTGGCTGTAACTGGGCTTGTGAACTGCTGGAGTTTCATTGCGAACTGTACGGCGGATTTCAGGAACTGCTCCGCATTTTCGCTTGAGCTCTCGGTGAGCATAACTTCCCGAAGAAACCCGAAGACGCTGATATCCGCCGTCCTTGTCCTTTTCCTGGCGAGGTTGATGGCCCAGTCCACGTGTCTTCTGTCTTCCGGCGTGGTTTCCGTTCCCCTTATGTATGTGCGGTATACGGGGAAACATGCGACGGTCTCTTTTATGGCGTCCCTCAGGCTGTTAAAGGTAAAGTCGCGCGTGTGTATATCGGAGTCGGATATGCGGGAGAGCATACTTGCGAGGACGTTTAGTTCCGATGAAAGAGAAAGCTTCATTATAAGCTTCTTGCGGTCGTACGCGAGCATCTCCCAGTCCATATTATGCCCTATGAACCTGGCATACACCCTGTCGAACTTTTTCACTGAGTCCTGATTTACAAATATTCCGTCCACTATGCGTGTAAAATCATATCCCGTCGTGCCATGCACGGGCCAGTTATCCGGCAGGCGCTCGTGCCCGGCCAGTATCTTCTCCGCCACGACGTAACAAGGCTTCCCGCCGGTTGCGTCGAGCAGCGCGTCCGCGAGCTCCGGCTCTCCGGCAGCCGCGGCCTTTGCCTCGGCAATTTTTGTCTGAAGTCTCAGAAAATATCCGAGCGGGTCGTGGAGTCCGTCCGGGTGGTCTACCCTAAGGCCCTGCACCTTGCCATCGGTTATAAGCTTTATCACCAGTTCGTGCGTTCGCTCGAACACCTGCGGGTTCTCGGCCCTCAGCCCCGCCAGTTCGTTTATGTCGAAGAACCTGCGGTAGTTTATCTCGTCCGCGGCGACCCTCCAGTATGCGAGGCGGTAGGCCTGTTTCTCAAGCAGCTCGTGAAGCGGGCCGAAGCTTTCAGGTATGTCGGGCGTTCCCTGATACTCCATGACGTTTCCGTCAATGAACGCGGCAATCTCGCGGGACGACGAATAAACCGAGGCAAGCTGTTTTTTATATATCTCTTTGTCCCGGTTTCTCTCCTGAAGGCGGGCCGGGTTCTTCTCTCTCTGCGGCGGGAGATGCCCGAAGGAGGTTATCAGGCTCTGGAACTCGGGCAGAAGCGGGTTGCCGGGGCCCAGCACGCTTTCCAGAAGCTCTATCCTGTGCCCCAGGACGCTCGGGTATTGCATCGGGTCTATGGGAAAGCGGTTATTATAGTAATAGACGGAAAATTCTCCCGTCCCGGCGTTGAAAACCAGCTTTAGCTCCCCCTTTTCCAGGGTGTTTCCATACTGATCTTCAAGCACCGGGATGTGTATCTTGCCCTTGAGCATGGCATTCACCGGCTGCCAGTCTATGTCGAAAAACCCGGCATAGACCGACGCCTGGCCGTTCTCCAGGACATCGAGCCACCAGACGTTGTCGTCCCCCATCACGGCCATGTGGTTCGGCACCACGTCCATTATCTGGCCCATTCCATGTCTTTTAAGCTCCTCCACGAAATGTTCGTACTGTTCCCATGAGCCTGTTTCCGGGTTCAGAGAGTTGTGGTCTATTATGTCATAGCCGTGCAGGCTCCCCTTCCTTGTCCTGAAGCATGGAGAACTGTAGCAGTGGCTGATTCCGAGACCGTTCAGATAAGGTATTATCTCTGTCGCCTGAACAAAGGTGAAGCCGGAATTGAACTGGAGCCTGTATGTAGCGCGCGGTATCTCCGCCGCAAGACCTTCGATTTTTGCGGTCTTCTCCACCGCCGGCTTTGTCCCGCGCTCCCCGCGGAGCATCGACGCAAGCCTCGCAGCGAATTCCGAGCCTTTCAGCCGGTCGATATCAACCGAGAGCCTCCGGCGCCAGTTATGCACGCCCTCCGTGCCGGGCAGATTTATCTGGTCCGTCTCACCGGTTACATCGTCTATAGATACGACAAAGATTTTCGACGGAGTCCCTGCAAGGTATGCGTGTACGGCGAGGATTAATTCTTCCGACATCTCAGGCACGGTCGAGGGGTCTTCCGTGCTTATCCCTTCCGGCAGGAGACCCTGGTTCTCAAGGGCTACAAGTATCGCCGTCCTGTCCTTGGAGCGGGACAATACCTGTCTCTCCCTCGCCTCTTCGGATGGAAATCCCCTGTGTTCCCTCCTGAGGCTCAAGTCCCTGCCCTGCCAGTATCCGATAAGCGTCGGGAGGTCGTGCGTGTTCACCGCAACCGCCGACTGTTCCGGATATGCCGAAGGCGGTCTGAACCCCTTATCGTCCTGCTCGTTGTAAAATACGCGATAGGAGAATATGCCGTGTTCCTTAAGAATTTGGGGCGGATGCTCCGGCACGGTACCCAGGTCCTCGCCTATAACCATGCACCTGTTCCTCCGGCTTTCGAGGGTCAGGATTCCGAGCAGGTCTTCCAAGGGATAATTAACATAGGCGCCCTCAAGCGGGCTTCCGTGTTCCGGCACCCAGAAGAGCCTGTCGAAGGACATTATGTGGTCTATGCGTACTGCGCCGGCGCTTTTCATGACAGCGCGCAGGTTTTCTATAAATGGTGCATATAGCGTAGCCCTCAGCCTAAACGGGTTTACCGGCTGGATTCCCCATGACTGGCCTCCGAGATTGTAGTCGTCCGGTGGCGACCCGGCCATAAAGCCGCGTGCCAGAACATCCTGTTTTATCCACGCCTCGGAGCCGCCGGGATCGCATCCGACGGCGAGGTCCTGGTAAAACCCGACGCCCAGCCCCAGGATCATGGAAAGCCTTCCGGCTGATTCAAGCTGCATATGCGCCTGCCACTGCATGTATTCAAAGAACTCAATACGTCCGATATTCTCATCCGCGAATATCCTCACCGTCTCGGAATGCGGTTTTTGGTATTCCTCCGGCCAGTCCGTCCATCCGCCTGCTTCGGGGTCGGCAAGCATGAGCTTTTCGTCCAACGCCTCGAACAGGCAGTGCAGGAAGAGGGATTCTCCCTTCTCACGCTGGAACTGTCTGAAATCCTCAGCGCGCCGGTCATCGGTATTAAGGTGTCCTTCCCTGAAATTTTTGTACAGGATCTCCAGCATGGAAAGCTTGGCGGCGGAGACTCCGGAAAGGTCAAGGACTTTTGACTCGCGGAGGGACCTGAGGCCCGCCTGGAATTCGGGCGACGCATAAAAATCCTTCGCCTCGCGGCTCTCGGCGAAATCCTCCACGGCCTCGACGTCTATGTACATCACATTTAAAAAAGCCCTTGAAGACGGCGAATAGGGGCTTATCCTGTCCGGCCTTTGCGGGAAAAGCGCGTGCAGCGGATTTATTCCCACCATGCCCGCGCCCTGCCCTGCCCAGTATTCCGTGAACTCCTTCAAATCCGTAAAGTCCCCGATTCCCCAGTTGTGCTTAGAACGAAGCGCGTAGAGCTGCGTCGAAATCCCCCAGACCCTGCCATCGCCTTTTAGCGCCTCGGGGATGTAGCATGACGTCGGGGCCAGTATTACCAGGCTTTCGGCATTCAGGTTGTCGCCGCCGATGAGATAGAACCTGTGGTAGCCTTCGGGGAGGGAGTCGCCGGCTATTCTTAGCTTATAGCGACGGCGATCCTCCCCCCGGACACGCTTGAGATCATACGGCCCGGACGAAGCCGGGCTGAAATCCCCCTCGAATGCTCCGCCGTCTTCAAGCTCAAGACGCCAGTGAAATACTCCGTCCATATTCCCCGGAAGCGTGACGGGCAGGGATATTTCCCGGAAGGCCGTGAATACGTGCACAGGCTGAAGGACGTCAAGCCACGCACGGTTTTCGCATTCTTCAATCGCGGCCTCAAGTTCTTCCGGGGAGCGTATGACATAACCCATTTCCGCCAGGATCGATATCTGTGTCTCCTCCGGGACGCGGCAAAGATTCCCCCGGATGTCCCGGTATTCCGTGCCGATGCCGCACAGGGATGAAAGCCTCCGAAGACCGTCCTTATCCTGCATGGCGCCTCCGGGTCATTTGCCTATGAACCACATGACAGTCCATGCCCGAAGCCGATAGACCGGCTCCGGGCAATCCGCCGGACATGCTTCTTCAATAACGCTCCCTTCCGTCTGATAAAGCGGCGGATAGGCCGGCAGTTCGCATTCGGCGTCCCGTTCGCCTATGTTTGCGGCAAGGGTCAGGATGTTTCCGTCGTCCAGCCTCCACCACGTCCTGAACGCCCGCTCGCCGCACATCGAAAAACCCGTGCCATCTCCAATCCGCACGCCCTTTATCCTTGGTATTATCTCCTTTTTTCTTATTTCAAGAAGCCTTCGATAAAGTCCGTGCCACCATGCGTGCGCGGGCTCGGACAGCCGCTCGAAATCGAGCTTCGCCGACCGGTATGTTTCCTCAGCGAACGGGTCCGGCATTAATTCAAGGGCGTAGTGTTCAGCGAACATAGGCCTTTCGGAGAAATAATCAAGCCTCCCTGCCCGCACCTGCGGCGCGAGTTCCGAAGAAATGTCGCAGAAAAACGGGAACGGGCTTTCGGACTCGTACTCCTGTCCCATGAAGATAAGGGGAGGCGCTGGCGAGAGCAGAAATATCTCCGGTATCGCCCGCACCGCCTCCGGCCTCGCGATTTTTTGGATGCGGTCTCCCATCGGCCTGTTGCCTACCTGGTCGTGGTTTTGTATGAATGCGACAAACGACGTCGAATAAAGCCCCATTGTAGGGCCGCCACGGTTCTCCCGGCGGTACGCCGACCACTCCCCCTGGTATGCGTATCCTTCCGTCAGGCTCCTGGCAAGGAAATATGCCGGTTCCTTTTTATAGTCCCCGTAATAGCCCCCGGTCTCGCCCGTCGCCAGCACGTGGAGACAATGGTGCAGGTCTTCGTTCCACATGGCGTCATAGAGCGCGGGCTTCCCGCCCACGCGGCCTTTAAAACCGCCGTTCCGCCTGATATATTCCACCGGGTTGTCGTCGTTTTCGATGACAAGGTATTTTCCGTATCCAAGCCGGGCGCGTATCACGGAGGCCATCTCCGTTAGGAAATCCGGGCGCGTATTGTCGATTATCCAGTCCGTCGCGTCAAAGCGCAGGCCGTCGAAGTTATACTCGATGAGCCAGTAAAGCGCGTTGTTTATGAAGAATTCCCTGACGGCTTTGCTCCCTTCGCCGTCAAAGTTTACAGCATCACCCCAGGGCGTGACATGGCGGCTTGTGAAGAACTGCGGCGCATAAAAGCCCAGGTAATTGTCCTTCGGCCCGAAGTGGTTGTATACGACGTCGAGGAACACCATAAGCCCGCGCGCATGGGCCTCGCATACGAGGGATTTCAGGTCTTCCGGACGGCCGTAGGCGCTCTCCGGGGCGAACGGAAACACGCCGTCATAGCCCCAGTTCCTGCTTCCGGGGAAACCGTTTACGGGCATGAGCTGGACTGCCGTAGCGCCAAGGTCCGCTATATAATCCAGCCTGCCTTTGAGCGAATCGAAAGTCCCCCGCCTTGTCGCAGCGCCGACGTGAAGTTCATAGAATACCGCCTCTTCCCACGGCCTTGCGCACCATTGCACGTCCGTCCAGTCGAACGCTTCCGGGTCTATTACCTCGCTTGGGCCGGACGTGTCCCGCGGCTGGAATCGTGACGCCGGGTCCGGCACGAGCAGGTCTCCGTTTATCCTGTAGCAGTATAACGTCCCGTGCCCCGCGTCCGGGACGACTTCCGAACGCCAGCCGCCGCCGGCATCCCGCATTTCTATGAATTCCCCGTCCGTATCGCGTAGGAGGCACAGCTCGGCCATTTCAGCCGCAGGCGCCCAGAGCCTGAATTCGACACCACCCCCCGGCAGGACTCTCGCCCCGAAGTTCATCTCGTGCCTGCGCTTCATATTTTTATATCCGGACAGATTTCAAGATGATGTGAAGATTTAAAAGAAAACGGCGGACTGAATAAGGCTTTTTCTGGAGTGAGGACGGCTTAGAAAAATATAACACAAATACCACGAGGGCGCAGTTTTTCCGCTATAAACACGCATGGCGAACTATGCACAATAATTAATCAGAAGATAGGCCAAGCTATATTATTATGCAGTTAAAAAACCGCTCAACACAGGGTTAAGCATAAATTATAGGCATATAATACCGTGATTTATCAATATGTTATCACTGTAATGCGGTTTTTTTAAGGAGATGGCACGGCTCTTGTAAAAACAAATTGTCATGGGAGCGCCGGAGAGGACTATCGGCGCGGGAGTTATTTCGAGTTTTCCTTGACCTGAAAGGAGAAGAAAATGGGGAAAAAAGTTGTAATTCTGCTTATTGGCGGCCTTTTTTCGGCCCTGGTTTCGGGCACGGCGCTGGCCACGCCTTCCACGCAGATATGGATACCGTCCACGGACATTCAGCCTTACGGGACCTTTCACCTTGACCTCGACACGTATGTCAGGGTGAAGAAAAGCGGCGGGTCGTACGCCCCGATAATGTACGACCTGGGTGTGTTGGCGGGCGTTCTGCCGTTCAAGAAGGTGCAGGCGGAGGTCGGCGTCGATTACATGCGCGTCGGGCCGCAGGCAGACGGCCACGGTGGCACGAGCGAGGCCATAGACGACGCTCCGGTCTATTTTAACGCCAAGATTGCCACGCCTGAGGACGCTTTTTTTAAATATCAGCCCGCCGTCGCGGTAGGCATATACAACGTCGGCGTCCGGGGCGGGGACGTCTTCCATAACACCGAATCGGACCTGGCATACGGCCTCGTCGCGAGGACGTTCCCGTATGTCGGCAGGCTCTCCGCCGGGTGGTATGTCGGCAACGGCGGGAACATATTCATGAAGGACAACAACATCCAGGCAAACGGCATAGGCCGCACCCAGAACAACGGCGTACTGGCCTCCTGGGACCGCACAATAAGCGAAATATCCGACAAGCTCTGGATGGGAGTGGACTACCAGGGCGGCAACAACGCCTTCGGCGCCCTGAGCTTCGGCGCATCGTGGAACTTCTCGAAGAACGTCGCCGTCATCCTCGGCTACGACATCTTCAACAGGAAGGCCACCGGCGGTCAGCCGACCTTCACGACACAGCTTGACATCAACTTCCCGTAAAGGCAGAAGAGGAACATTTAACAATGTGCGCGAATACAATCCCGGTTCTTTTGTGCGGTCTTATGGTCATGTTCATGCAGGCGGGCTTTGCACTGTATGAGACAGGCTTCACGCGCGCAAAGAACGCAAGCCACACCATGGCGATGGGCCTGATGGCGTTCTGCCTGGCAATGCCTGCCTACTGGGCGGTCGGGTTTGCCGTCCAGACGGGAGAAGGCCGCATGGTTTTCCTCTCCGGCGCAGGCGCCGGGAACGGGATTTTCGCCCTGTTCTTCTTCCAGGCGGCGCTGATGGCCGTTGCCGCCGCAATCCCCGCAGGGGCAATGGCGGAAAGATGGAGTTTCAAATCGTTTTCCATCTATTCGGTCATAATGGGCGCGGCCATTTATCCGCTATTTGCAAACTGGGTCTGGGGCGGGGGCTGGCTCTCAAGGCTGGGGGGCTTCGGTCTTGGACACGGTTTTGTCGATTTTGCCGGCTCTTCCGTAATCCACATGACCGGCGGCGTTACGGCCCTTGTCGGGGCGCGGATACTCGGCCCCAGGCTGGGCAAGTTCGGAAAGAACGGCTCTCCCAACGCATTCCCCGGCCACCACATACCTATGGCCGTCGTGGGCACGCTGATGCTTGCCTTCGGATGGATCGGGCTCGCCATCGGCTTTACGCTCCTTGGCGGAGATTTCAGGCCCGGCATGGCGGCTGTGAATACCATCCTGGCGGGCGGCTCAGGCGCGGCGGCGGCTATGCTCTACATGTGGCTTCGCTTCGGAAGGCCGGACTTGAGCCTCGTATGCAACGGACTTCTATCGGGGCTTGTCGCCATAAGCGCTTCTTGCGCATATGTCGGGACGCCTGCCGCAGTGTTCATAGGGGCGGCGGCGGGCGTGCTGGCCTGCTGGGGGGTGTTTTTTACGGAGCGCGTGCTGAAGGTGGACGACCCGGTCGGGGCGTTCGCCGTGCACGGGATGGGCGGGGCGTGGGGCGTGCTTGCGCTCGGCCTTTTTGCAGACGGGCGTTCCGGGGCGGGCATGAACGGCGTCGCGGGGCCGGTTATGGGCCTTTTTTACGGGGCGCCGGGCCAGCTTCTGGCGCAGTTGACCGGGGCGGCGACCTGTATTTTATATGTGGGAGCGGCCTCGTTTATCGTATTCAAGGCGCTTGGCCTTGCAGTAGGCAACAGGGTCATGCCGGAGATGGAGGACGGGGGTCTCGACGCATCCGAAGTAACAGTCGCGGCCTATCCGGACTTCAATCTGCGCAAGACATCGAGGTAGCCGATGACCGGCGATTGGGCCGGTCGATTGGCGCAGGCAATAATCCAAGGTGCAGGAGGTAATAATATGGCAAACGAACAACCTACCAAGGGGACATTGGGACTGACAGGTCTTACGATCAATGCGATGGCCCTGATAGCGCCCGGAGCATTCTTATGGCTGACGTTCCAGATGCAGTCGCTCTACGGCGCGCCGATGGCGGGCGAGTCTATGTGGTTCGGGATAGTCTTCGCGCTGCTTCTGTGCCTTGCGACGGCCATAAGCTATGCAGAGCTGGCCAAGCTCTATCCGGGCCCCGGCTCGTCGTATCTCTATGCGGAGCAGGCGTATCTATCGAAAACGCACGCATACAAGTTCGCCCGCATGGCGAAGTTCTTCACCGGTTGGGCGAGCCACCTTTATTACTGGGTATATCCGGGGGTCATGGTGGGCGTTACGGCAATACTGGGCGGATTTCTTTTGAACCAGTTCTTCCCCGACACCTTCAGCGGCACATACAACAGCCCGCTCTTCATGTACCTGTTCTGCATATTGTTCGCTTTCGGCGTGGCATACATCGCATTCCGGGGCGTAACGGGCACGACGGCTGTCAACATGGCGATTAATATAATCCAGATCTCGGCGCTCCTGGTGTTTTCCGTCATAGCGATAGGCTACCGCGTCGAGCACCCGCAGGGCTCCGTCGGCTATCACTTGAGTAACGGCGTGGCCGTGAACTACCAGGTGGCGCAGGTGCCGGTGAAGGACGACGAGGGGAACCCGGAGCCACTGCTGGATTCAAACGGAAAACCGGCACTGGACAAGGGCGGGAAGCCGGTATACCAGATGCAGGACGGGACGGACAAGGACGGAAACCCTCTCCCGGCGGACAAGAACGGAAATCCGGTATCAGACCCGAAGCTCGCGGCCCCATTCACGGTGGACTATTCCGACGCCGGGGCTATCACGAAAGACAATAGCGGCAATCCGACATTCAATTACCATACGTCAGCCAAATCCGTCATAGCGCCGCACAGCTTCAACTTCATATTCATACAGGCGGCTATCGCAATACTCATACTCGTCGGCTTCGAGTCCGTAACGGCCATGGGCGAGGAGGCGAAACACCCGAAAAAGGACATACCGAGGGCGGTCCTTTTGTCCCTGGTAATCCAGGGCGCGGTCTGTTACCTGATTGAGTATTTCGCCGGGAATTACTTCCTGCACAACGGCTACACCATGCCTATGGCCGGGGCTTCGGGCGCGCCGCTGGGAGATATGATGGTCATTACCGGCACATGGCTCTTCGGGAGTTACGCCGCAGGAAAGGCGTTCATGCTTGTGCAGGCGTTCACGGTATTCCTGGCGCTTATCGGCACGACGCTGTCCTGCCTCTCGACCGGCGCCCGCGTGACATACGCGATGGGCAAGGACGACGAACTGGGCTCACACTTCGGGCTTCTCCACGGGAAGACCGCCTCGCCCTACCGCGCGATATGGACGCTTGCCGCCATTTCCGCCGTGATAGGCATAATATCCGTAACGATATATCTGGGCGGCACGACCCCCGCGGCTCTGGACAAGCATAACTTCTGGTACAGCTTCGGGTTATTCTCGCCTGCGGCATACGCGAAGCTCCCGAACACGCTTCTTATCATGACGCTCGTCAGCAACTTCGGGACGTTCATGCTATACATGATGACATGCTGGATTGCCATTGTGGCCTTCAAGGAACATAAATCCTTCAACGGCATCAAGCACTTCGTCATACCGGTCCTCGGCCTGCTTGCGAACCTGATGATTATGCTCTTCTATCTCATCGGGCCGTTTACGGTGGCCGGTATGAGCTGGAAGGAGCCGTTCATCGCGCTCGGCATATGCGGCGTCTGGGGAATCTACGGTGTGATATATTTCCTGAAGACGAGCAAGCAAAAGGGCAAGGAGATATTCCTGACCAGCAAGCCGGCGGCTTCGGACGCCGGTTAAGGGATAAAAGAAGCATGGGGCCGCGCCGGTCTTTGATGATGTTTTCCATAAGAATATCGCGGTGCGGCCCCTGAAAATCTCATGAAAAAGGCGGCTTTCCCTGGAGAAAAGCCGCCTTTTTGCTATCCCCGCACAGTGTTATTTATGCTATGCGAGCTCCGCTAAGTCCCTGACAAGCCGCTCTGAGTCCTCCCAGCCAAGGCAGGGGTCTGTTATGGACTTGCCGTGTACTTTCTCCCCGACCTTCTGCGACCCTTCGACGAGATAGCTCTCGATCATAAGCCCCTTCACCCGGCTCCGGAGCGTTCTGGAGGTCGCGCGGCTTTGCATGACCTCCCGGGCAATTCTCGGTTGTTCAAGGAAAATCTTGTTTGAATTCGCGTGGTTGGTATCCACGATTATCGCCGGGAACTGGAGGTTCCGCTTCTTGTAAACCTCGGAGAGGCGCATCAGGTTTTCGTAGTGGTAGTTCGGGATGCTGGCGCCGTGCTGGTCAACCGCGCCTCTTAAAATACAATGTGTTAGCGGGTTTCCGGATGTCTTAACCTCCCAGCCGTTGTATACCAGGACGTGCGGGATCTGGGCCGCGTTAACGGAATTGAGCATGACTTCCATGTCTCCGTTCGTGGGATTTTTCATCCCCGCCGGGACGCCTATGCCGCTGACCGTCAGCCGATGCAGCTGGTTTTCGACAGAGCGCGCGCCGACGGCGACATAGCTCAAAATATCCTCGATATACGCATAGTTTTCGGGATAAAGCATCTCGTCTGCGGCGGTCAGATGCGTCTCCTTCATGGCCCGGATGTGCATTTTTCTTATTGCTTTCAGGCCCTTGACCATATTCGGCGCCTCGGTCGGCGTAGGCTGATGGGCCATGCCCTTGTAGCCCTCGCCTGTGGTGCGCGGCTTGTTCGTATAAATCCTCGGAATTAATACTATCTTATCCTCAACCTCCTCCTGGAGCCTGGCGAGCTTCGAGACGTATTCTATCAGGGCGTCTTCGTTATCGGCGGAGCATGGCCCTATGATCACAAGGAATTTCTCGCTTTCGCCCCTTATCACGGAGGTTATTTCCGCATCCCGCTCCTTCTTTACCTCTGCAAGCTTCTCCGGGAGCGGCATGGTATTAAGTATTTCCTCTACGGACGGCATTTTTCTTATGTATTGAAAACTCATTTTTACCTCGCGTATTTAAAAAACGGAAATATATAGAGCAGGAATATCTTATAGATTAAGGGCTTTGAGGTCAATAGCAAATTTCCCATGGAGTTTTTACTTCGGCGGCCTGATTCATATTTAATTTGGATTTTGCAGCCCGGCAGGCGCAGAAGCGTTGGTATCGGTAGCAGAATCAGGTCAATGCCCCAAAAAGGCAGCCGGCGGGCCGCAAGGCCGGGCGCAATGGATTATGCCCCCTATGCCAGTCTCGCCTTGAGCTTAAGGAACGGGCCGCCATCGGTAACCTTCACCCACTCCTTATGGCCCTTGCCGCAGTAGCCCAGGCCGAAGAGCGTGGACTTATCCCCCACCATGCTGATGGAGCTAAGCATATCCGGCAGATAGCCCGTTACAATTACCGGGGTATAGACATTACCTGTTAGTTTCCCGCCCTTTATCTCCTCGGCGAGATAGCCTTCGAGCTGTATACCCCAGCCCTTCGGGTCTTCCATTCCGTTGGACGGGTGCGTGAGGTAATAGCCGGAGTCGATGCTTTTAAGCATCTCCTCGAATGTGTTGCTCCCAGGGCCGAAGAACGTGTTCGTCATCCGGGCGTAAGCCTTCCGTTCGTAAGACTCGCGCCTGCCGTTGGCAGTTCTCCTGACGCCGAGCCTTGTGGCGGAGTTAAGGTCCGTAATGCCGGAGACGAGGACTCCGTCCTTTATAATTTGCGTCCGCGAGGAGAGCTGTCCCTCGTGGTCGAAGAAGAAGCTCGCCGCCGCGCCCTCCTCGGCGGGAGAGTCGAACATATTAACAAGAGCCGAACCGACTGGTTTATGTAGAAATTCCTGCGCCCTTGAGCGGCCCTTTAAGAACATGTCCGTCTCGGTTCCGTGTCCGAAACACTCGTGTGCCGTGATGCCGGCGAATTCCGGGGAGAATATGCAGTCATAGACACCGGGGGCGAGGCGCGGGGCGCCAAGGATGCGCCCGCAGTCCCGGACTAGTGAATGGAATTTTTCCTCCGGTATGACGGAGTTCTCGTATCCGCCCTGGCGCGAGTCGCCTTCGTGAAGCTGGGCGGTCTCGGAGCCGTCCCTCATTACGGCCTGTATGACCGCCTGGCCCCTTTTGACGTCCTGGAAGAGGGTCTTGTTTCGGTTTACGTAAAGCTCCCTGTTCCTGGTATAGGCATAGACGGATACGGCGTTCACGATGCGCCCGTCCATCTTACGGAGCTTCTCCATATATTCCGAGCACCGCCCCACCTTGTCCTTCAGAGGCACGGAATCGTTGGGGATTTTTTCCTTTATGCCGAAATCTTTATCAAGGCTCCCGCCCGGGTCTATGCGGATATTCCCGCCGATACCGGCGGATTCAGCCGACTTGACAAGCTCCCGCGCGGCTTTTTTAAGCCCCTCCGGGGAGAGATCTGAGGTCGAACGCTCGATGAACCCGCTGCCGGTGAATACCGTAAGGACTGCGCCCCTCGATGGGTCGAGCGGCTCTACGCGGGATTCCTTTGTCATTACGACCACGCGCTCGCCAAGCGTCTCCAAGACAAGCCCGCAGGCGTAGGGAACGGTCTTTTCCATGTCGGATACAATTTCCGACAGAAGCGGTTTAAGCTCTTTTATGTCCATAGGTTCTGTATGTGTAACATGCGCCGGGCGGCTTTGTCAAGAGGCGCGTCGGGATGATATAATTAAATAGCAAAGAAACGTGAAGCGTGTTTTGGAGGTGCGTTATGAAGGCGTTAATAATTTCAGCGAATAATTTCGAGGACACGGAAGTCCTCTATCCGTATTACAGGATAAAGGAGGAGGGCTGGAATGTGGACGTTGCGGCCCCCGAGGGGGACAGGATTACCGGGAAGCACGGGCTTTTCGTATCCGTGGACAAAAGTCTCTACGACGTAAACCCGAATGAATACGACATGCTCGTCATACCGGGCGGCAGGGCGCCGGAGGAGGTGCGCCTGAACAAGGACGCGCTCAGGATTGTAAAGAGTTTCTTTGAAGACGACAAGTATGTCGCCGCCTTATGCCACGGTCCGCAGGTGCTCATATCCGCCGGGGAGATGAACGGTAGAAGCGCGACATGCTGGCCGGGCATCAAGGATGACATCATCGCCGCGGGCGGTAAATACCGCGATGCGGAGGTAGTCGTGGACGGTAATCTTATTACCTCCCGGAAGCCGGACGACCTTCCTGCTTTTATGCGGGAGGTCGTGAGTGTGATCCGGGAGCTTTCCAGGCTCGAAGAGGAGAAGGAAAAGGCGGCATGAGCAAAAAACCTACGTTATTACTGGCGATATTCGCCGCTACAATCGCCCTGGCCGCTTTTGCCTTCTTCCAGAGAGACAGCGACCCGGGCCGCGCCTATAATACAGGCGCGAAGGCCGTCCTGCCCGACTTCTCCGGAGTGATACAGAAGGTCATGCCCTCGCTCGTAAAGATAGAGAACGAGGGCCTGGCGGCACACCCCGCTTTCATAATAAGCGATGGACAGGGCGGCGCAAAATCCGGCAAGGGCGACATTGAAATTGCCGAGACAAAGGAGGGGACTGGTTTTTTCGTTGACAGAAACGGCCTTATACTGACGAATTACCACGTCGTAGAGGGCGCGCAGGTATTAAAAGTCGTAACGAAGGACAGGCATACGTATACGGCAAAGGTCGTCGGGGCGGATCCGCTCTCCGACATCGCCGTAATTAAAATCAAGCCCGATTTCAATGTAATTCCCGTGCGTATGGGGGATTCCTCCAAGCTTAAGGTCGGCCAGTGGGTTATAGCGCTCGGCAACCCCTTGGGGCTTAATTTCTTTTCCTCGGCTGGCATAGTCTCCGGTTTCGGGCCGCCGGGGCCGCATTATATCGGTTTCTTCGATTTCATACAGGCAGACCTGAACATCCAGCCCGGCAACTCCGGCGGACCGATGATAAACTACCGGGGGCAGGTGGTCGGGATAAGCAACGCATACCTCGGCCCGGGAACCATGATAGGCTTTGGCATACCGATAAACAGGGCCAGGGAGGTAATGGCGCAGCTTGTAAAATACGGTAAAATTTCGCGCGGATACCTGGGGCTTATAGGACAGGACATGACCGAAAGCCTGGCCCAGCGGTTCGGGCTGAAAAATATCGGTGGAGCTCTCGTGTCCGATGTTCTGGACGGAAGCCCGGCGCAGAAATACGGCATAAAACCGAGAGATGTCGTGCTTGAATGGAACGGGGACGAGATAAAGGACAATCGCTCGTTCCAGGAAAAAATTTACAACTCGCCGGCTGGGAAGCGGGTGGATCTGCTCGTAATGCGTGACGGGAGACGGATTCACTTGCCCGTGGTGCTTGGCGAGCTTGAGGCGCATTCGCTTGCAACAGAGCGGGTGGCGATGCAGTGTGGAATTACCCTTGAGCCGATTTCGCAGACGATTGCGGAGAGGTTCGGGATGGAAAAGGCCACGGGCCTGCTGGTGCTGAAGGTCGTCCCCGGTTGTCCGGCCTTTGAGGGCGGGCTTCGTTTCGGAGACGTGGTAATGAAGATAGAGGGCGTTCCGGTCAATACCGTGTCGGATTTTTACCGCGAATACTCAAAAGCCCGTCCCGGCAGGAATATCCTCGTGCAGGTAATCAGGGACGGCAGGCCGTTCTATGTGACGATTCAGCAGGAGTCATAACACATTACCCCCCAGCCTAATTGTAAAAAGGAAGATAAAAATAATTTCTTGACAAAATATCCCCGTTTGGTGTTTTTTTATAGCGAACCTTCTATAAACGGAGATAATCTTGCCGCCATCCGCTAAAAGCATCCCGCCTGAAGAGCGTCTTATTTTCGCGCTCGATGTCCCGACAGTTGAAGAGGCAAAGGGCCTCGTGGAAGAACTTGGAGATTCGGTAAAGTTCTACAAGCTCGGCCTCGAGATATTCATGGCCGGGGGATACTACGAGTTTATAGACTGGCTCCGGGCACACGGGAAGAAAATCTTTGCGGACTTGAAGTTCTTCGATGTCCCGGAGACCGTGGGCAGGGCCGTCCGCCAGCTTCGGGGCCGGGG
>DAHWTK010000019.1 GCA_027328825.1 Nitrospirota bacterium | reverse complement strand
AGCTCTTCTCCCATCCGGGACATACCCCCCGGCTCCTTCTGCGGGGCGGTAAAGGACTGCTCCTTCCTGGGCGGTCTTTTCTGGCGCGGAGGTGTTTTCGGGCGGGGTCTCGGCGCGGGAGCCGTCCCCCGTTCGGTTTTTGGTTGCGGTTGCCTTTCGGCGCGTTCCAGGGCCGCAGCCTCCGAGAGCTTCAGGATTGAATGACGATATACCATCACATCTACATCGTTTTCAAGAAAAACAACGTAGCCGTCGAACCTTTTTACCCTGCCCTTCATCTGCGAGCCGTCGTTAAGGATAATGGCGGCCTCGGTGCCTTTGGAGTGAAAATCCTCGAGCGTATCGTCAAACGGATTGCTGTTCATTTTCCCTCTGCCGCCGCTTGTAACCGGGGCTGATGCTGCATATCCCGTGCTTGTATATCATGGCCTGGCCGCGTCCCGTCCTTATTGAGATGGTAAATCCGTCGTATCCGTCTATTACCCCCCGTATTTCCTCGCCGTTTATGAGCCGCAGGAGGGCAAGCGTGCGCTCCTTGACGAAACGGCTTAAGAATTCGTCCTGCACACGGGATTTCTGTGGGAACGACTCTTCGTCCGGGGATGTTTTGAAGAAAGATTCGTCGAGGATATTCCGCGGCGGGATTGCCTGGAAGATTTCCTTCTTCATAAGGGCTATCATGTGCCCTTCGGATTCGAGCGTCAGGTCGTATTTTCCGACAGATTTTACAACGCCGGTCAGCCTCTCGCGGTTTGCAAGGGTAAGTCTCAGGGGCAGGGCCTCATCGGCGGCTATCTTCAGAAAAGATTCTTCGAGCTTAAGTGATTGAGTCATCCGGTGCCGTAAAAGAGTTCAGTCGGTAGTGCAATCCGGGCAGGAGCCGTAGAATTCAAGACGGTGCCGTGCGACCTTCACACCCATCTGTCTGGCAATCTCCTGCTCCATTTCGATAAATTCAGGGGTTTCGATGTCGAGTATTCTGCCGCAGTGTTCACAGGTGAAATGATAATGCTTGGAGGCATTGCCATCGAACCGGCTGAAACCCTTGCCGTAGGACAGTTCGAGTATTTCCCCCTGATTTTTCAGGATGTTGAGGTTCCTGTACACCGTGCCGAGGCTGATATTGGGTATCTTTTTCCGGACCTTGTCGTATACCCAGTCAGCCGTCGGATGAGACTTTGTGTTCTTCAGGACTTCGAGGATGACTCTCTTCTGCTTGGTCATTCGGTACTTGACCCCATCTACGTTTTTCATGGCAGATGTCCTATTGGGATTATTAGATAATTGCATACGCAACTAATACTATCACGTCCATGAAAAAATTTCAAGGTAATTTACATTTATTTTTCTCCAATAATTTCATGCCTTGCGTCCGAGGTTGCGAAAATTTATTATTATAAGTATAAAAAACATAAATATAGACAAAAACGATAGGCGGAATTATTATATAAAGCGACAGGGAGCGAAAAGCGCTTGAAACCGGGAGGATTATCCTTTGCAAAGAGCCGCCATAGGGGTCGATTTAGGAGGCACAAACCTGCGTTTTGGGCTGGTGCGCGAGGATAAAAAGATAATCTCCCGGCGGCGCACCGGGACAATGGCCACCGAGGGGGTAGAGATTGTCATCGAGAGGCTTACGAGCGGTATTCAGACGCTCGCCATGAGGGCGGAATCCCTGGGGCTGGAGGTGGCCGGCATCGGCATAGGTGTCCCGGGGATAATATCGGCCAGAGAGGGTGTAGTCCGGCTTTCACCGAACCTTCCCGGCTGGAAAGACACGCCGCTCCGCGCAAGGCTTCAGGAAAGCTTCCCGTATCCGGTATATATTGAGAACGACGCCAATGCCTACGCCCTGGGCGAATACTGGTTCGGCGCGGGCAAGGACGCGGAAAGCATGGTCTGCATTACGCTTGGCACGGGCGTCGGCGGAGGAATAATCCTGGACGGGCATATCTGGCGCGGCGCGGACGGCATGGCGGGCGAGGCCGGGCATATTACGGTAAACCCGGACGGACCGCTCTGTCCGTGCGGGAACCGCGGGTGTCTGGAGAGGTATTCCTCAGCCACGGCGGTCATGGAAATGGCACAATCTGCGGCGGCAGGGAGCGGGAAAACCGCGATTAAAACCTTGTTGAAAAACGGCACTTTAACGCCGGAAACCATTGCGGATGCGGCGAAAAAAGGCGACAGGACTGCGGCGCGGATTTATTCGGAGGCCGGAAAATATCTCGGCATCGCCATTGCTGATTTAATCGATCTTTTGAACATGGAGTGCGTTGTAATCGGGGGCGGCATGTCCGGGGCCTGGGAGCTTTTCATAGGCCCGCTCAAGGAGGAAGTCCGGGCGAGGGCATTCAAAATCCCTGCGCAACGGTGCAGGATAGTCCGGGGAAAACTCAGGGACGATGCGGGGATCCTCGGCGCGGCGGGGCTTGCTCTGAAAAGAACCCCTTAAATTTCCTATCATCCTGTTTTCCTTTGACTTCAAGGCAAATCCGTTATAAAATCATTAATTCGCAATGCAAATCCAAAACATACGAAATTTCAGCATTATCGCGCATATAGACCACGGCAAGTCCACGCTGGCGGACAGGATACTGGAGCTTACAGGCGCGCTCAGTTCCCGCGAGATGGAAGACCAGGTCTTAGACGACATGCCGCTGGAGCGCGAGCGCGGCATAACCATAAAAGCCCATGCCGTAAGGATAAATTTCCGGGCCTCTGACGGGAAGGACTATATCCTGAACTTAATAGACACGCCGGGACACGTGGATTTCACCTATGAGGTCTCAAGAAGCCTCGCCGCCTGCGAGGGAGTCCTGCTCGTTGTGGATGCCTCCCAGGGCGTTGAGGCCCAGACGCTTGCGAACGCATACCTGGCCATCGACAACGATCTTGAGATAATCCCGGTCATAAACAAAATAGACCTCCCCAGCGCGGACATAGAGCGTGTACGCACCGAGATTGAGGACGTTATCGGTCTGGATGCGTCCCAGGCGATACCCGTGAGCGCTAAAGAAGGTATCGGTATACGGGAGACGCTCGAAGCGGTGGTAGATAAGATAAGCCCGCCGGTGGGCGATCCGGACGCGCCATTAAAGGCCCTTATATTCGATTCCTGGTTCGATAACTATCAGGGAGTCGTGGTGCTGGTGAGGGTGGTCGATGGCAAGGTCGGCAAGGGGACTAAGATAAAATTCTTTTCAAATAATAAGATATTTGAGGTCATGGAAGTAGGCTATTCCACGCCGAAGCTTATAAAAACAGAACAATTGACCGCGGGAGACGTAGGTTATATCATCGCGGGGGTAAAGCGCGTGCAGGACTCCAAAATCGGCGATACCATTACCGGGGCGGACAGGCCAGCGCCGGAGCCTCTGCCGGGATACCGTGAGGTAAAGCCGATGGTCTTCTGCGGGCTTTATCCGACAGACACACAGCAATACGAAGACCTGCGGGACGCGCTTGAGAAGCTTCGGCTCAACGACTCGTCGTTCTCGTATGAGCCGGAGACATCGCTCGCGCTCGGTTTCGGCTTCCGTTGCGGGTTCCTTGGGCTTCTGCATATGGAGATTATCCAGGAAAGGCTGGAGAGAGAGTTCGGACTGTCGCTCCTTTCCACCGCCCCGACGGTCGTTTACAGGATTACGAAAACGGACGGCGAAGTCGTCATGGTGGACAACCCCTCAAAGCTTCCGGACCTTCAAAAAATAGAGAAGATGGAAGAGCCGTTTATCCTGGCGACGATAATGGTGCCGAACGAATATATCGGCTCCATCCTCTCGCTTTGCCAGGAGAGGCGGGGAATCCAGAAGGACTTGAGCTACTTGGACCGCGACCGCTCCATGATTGCCTATGAACTGCCCCTGAACGAGATAGTCCTTGATTTTTACGACAGGCTGAAGTCAGTCAGCCGGGGCTACGCCTCGCTTGATTACGATTTCATTGGATACAGGGAATCCAGCCTTGTGAAGCTCGACATATTGCTGAACGGCGAGGGCGTGGACGCGCTCTCGCTCATAACGCATAAGGACAAGGCGGTTATGCGCGGGCGGGAATTGGCCGTAAAGCTTAAAGAATTAATTCCCAGGCAGCTTTTCGAGGTGGCGATACAGGCCGCAATAGGGGCCAAGATAATCGCCAGAGAGACGGTCAGGCCGCTTCGGAAGGACGTTATCGCAAAGTGCTACGGCGGCGACATAACGAGGAAGAGAAAACTCCTTGAGAAGCAGAAGGAGGGAAAGAAGAAGATGAAGCAGCTCGGTTCCGTCGAGGTGCCGCAGGAGGCGTTCCTGGCGGTGTTAAAGGTAAAGGATTAATTGAGCTTGCTGATCTGAGCGCGTCGGAAAATCTGAGTTTGTAGCTGACTGATTTATCAGGCACTTTAAAAAACCGCCCCATAAATAGGCAGTTACATTAAATTCATCAAACTGGAGGGACCCAAATTGTCAGCCAAGAAGAAGTCGGTATTCCGGGAGTACGCAGAGGCGATAATAGTTGCGGCGATACTTGCCCTTTTCATAAGGACTTTCATTGTGCAGGCGTTCAAGATACCGTCCGGGTCCATGAAGAATACGATACTTGTCGGAGATCACATCCTTGTAAACAAGTTCATCTACGGCACGCGCATACCCTTCACGAACATCAGAATACTGCCCGTACGCAAACCCGAAAGGGGAGACATAATCGTATTCAAATATCCGGAGAAAGAATCCGTGGATTTCATAAAGAGGCTGATAGGCATGCCCGGAGACGTCGTTCAGGTAATCGACAAGGTGGTATACATAAACGGCAAACCTCTCACCGAGCCTTACACGATTCATAAAGACAGCGAAATACTGCCGAGAGCGCTGGAGCCGAGGGATAATTTCGGGCCGGTAAAGGTTCCGCCGCACGATTATTTTATGATGGGCGACAACCGCGACAGGAGCCGCGACAGCAGGTTCTGGGGATTTGTGAACAAAAACGAGATACTCGGCAAGGCGATGATAATTTACTGGTCGTGGGACGCAGACAACGACTCTGTCCGTTGGGGCAGGATAGGACATATGGTGAAGTAACATGCATAATAACCGCGGCGGCGGCAAGGCCGCGACACTGTTTTATATTCTGATCGCTATAGTGGCTATATATGCCCTTGTGAAGACTGTTCCGCCGTATATGCACTATTACGCCCTGGACGACGAAGTGGCCCAGCAGTTAAGTCTTTCCACGATAGACAGCAACGACGTAATAATCGGAGACATTATGAAAAAGATAGACGACCTTGGTCTCCCCATACAAAGAAATGATATTTCTTTTCTCAGAAACAGTGACGGAAGCGTGGAGATAAAGCTTTCCTGGAGTGAAGAGGTGGACTACGGCTACGGTATAAAAAGGAACTTTCCTTTTACTATCGATTCCAGGAACAGCAAAATGCAGCACTGATTTACCTTGACATGCATCTCAGGATAGGGTAGTTTAAGAGCCGACCTTTAACGTAGCCCGGAGAGGCTAAGAAGGGGGCTGAACATGGCAGGCGGGGTTCTATAACGAAGCGTCCCAGACACGGGGGAGGCTTTTTTTTTGCCTTTGTGCAGAGGTTAAACCCATTGAAAATTAAAGCAAAAGTAATGGACAAAGAGGGCATGGACAGGGCTTTGACACGCATTGCCCACGAAATCCTCGAAAGAAATCACGGCACGGCTGGCCTGGCCCTGGTGGGTATACGCACGGGCGGGGTCCATCTTGCGCGCAGGCTCTCGGAAAATATAAGCAAAATCGAGGGAGTGGACGTGCCCGTAGGCGCTCTTGACATTACCATGTACAGGGACGACATCGCCTCTCGCAAAAGAAAAACGCCTATGGGCAAGACGGAGATTAATTTCTCCGTAGCCGGCATGACGATAGTCCTCGTGGACGACGTTCTCTTTACCGGCAGGACGATACGGGCGGCCATGGATTCCCTTATGGACTTCGGAAGGCCGAAGTCTATACAGCTTGCCGTGCTACTCGACCGCGGGCACAAGGAACTGCCCATTACGGCGGATTACGTCGGCAAGAACGTGCCCACGTCCAATAAAGAAGCCGTAAAGGTGCGGCTCGCCGAAGAGGGCGGCAAGGACGAGGTATTGATAATGGAAAAGGCTGAGGGGTAACTGAAATGGCCCTTAAAAGAAAAGACCTGTTGGGGATCGATTACCTCGAACGAAGCGAAATAGAAGAGATTATCGCCACGGCGGAATCCTTCAAGGAGGTTTCGACAAGAGACATCAAGAAGGTCCCGGCGCTCAGGGGCAGGACGATTGTAAACCTCTTTTTCGAGCCCTCGACCCGGACAAGGACGTCCTTCGAGCTTGCGGCGAAAAGGCTTTCCGCGGACATCATAAACATATCCTCTTCCACGAGCAGTGTCGTAAAGGGCGAGACATTGCTCGATACCGCGCGCAACATCGAGGCCATGAACTCGGACATGATAATTGTCCGGCACTCCATGTCCGGCGCGCCCATGATACTCGCCAGGGCGCTGAAAAGCTCCGTCATCAATGCTGGCGACGGCTCCCACGAACACCCCTCCCAGGCATTGCTCGACCTCTTCACCATTAAGGAGCGGCTTGGCAGGATTGAAGGACTCAATATCGCCATAATAGGTGACATTGCCCATAGCAGGGTCGCGCGCTCTAATATACTCTGCCTGAACAAAATGGGGGCAAAGGTTCGCATATGCGGCCCCGCAACCCTCATACCGGCTGAGATAGAAAAAATGGGCGTGCAGGTATATTTCAGGCCGGAGGACGCAATCGACGGCGCGGACGTTATTATGATGCTCCGGATACAGATGGAGCGTCAAAAGAGTGGGCTTTTTCCGGGAATCAGGGAATATTCGCGCTTCTTTGGCCTGAACCAGGAGCGTGTCCGGCTGGCAAAGGAAGGCGTAATCATAATGCATCCCGGGCCTATAAACCGGGGGGTGGAAATATCGCCGGAGGTGGCGGACGGGCCGTATTCCGTTATTCTCGACCAGGTAACAAACGGCGTGGCCGTCAGGATGGCGATAATATACCTCCTGACTGAGGGAAGGGGTAGTCTATGACCATAATAATTAAAGGGGGCCGCATTATCGACCCTGCAAACGGGACGGACGAAATACGCGATCTTTACATTGAAGGCGATAAGATTGTTCAGCCGCCAAAAACAAAAAAAACAAACAACGCCGAGATCATAGACGCCAGGGGCCTGATTGTCGCTCCGGGGCTTATAGACATGCATTGCCACCTCCGTGAGCCGGGGTTCGAGTATAAGGAAGACATAGCCTCCGGAACTCGCGCCGCGGCGGCGGGCGGGTTCACGACCATCTGCTGCATGCCGAATACAAATCCCGTCAACGACAGCCGCTCCGTAACGGAATTCATACTTGGGCAGGCGAAAAAGGCAGGGTTATGCAAGGTATCGCCTATAGGCGCGATAACGAAGGGTTCCATGGGAACGGAGCTTGCCGAGATGGGCGAGATGGCGGAGGCCGGATGTATAGGTTTTTCGGACGACGGCAAACCCGTTGCCAATGCCGAGATGATGAGACATGCGCTTGAATATGCGAAGACTTTTGGCAGGACGATAATTTCGCACTGCGAGGAGAGCGCCCTTTCCGCCGGAGGGGTAATGAACGAAGGCGCGGTTTCCACCCGCCTTGGCCTTAGAGGAATACCCGCCGCCGCGGAGGAGGTTATGGTCGCAAGAGACATATCCTTGGCGGGGCTGACCGGCGCAAGGCTCCATATAGCACACGTCTCAACGGCTGGTTCCGTCGAGTTAATTCGTCGCGCCAAGGCCGAGGGTGTAAGTGTCACAGCGGAGACCTGTCCGCACTATTTTACCTTGACCGATGAAGGAGTTATGTCATATAATACATACCTCAAAGTCAACCCCCCGCTCCGAACAGAGGCGGACAGGAAGGCGATAATCGGGGGGCTTTCAGACGGCACGATAGACGTCATAGCGACAGATCACGCGCCGCACGCGGCATCAGAAAAAGACGTGGAGTTCGATCTTGCCCCTTTCGGGATTTCCGGGCTGGAAACGGCCCTGGCTCTTGCGATGGCCCTTGCGCATTCCGGTCTTATCCCAATGGCTGAACTGCTTAAGAAATTGACTGTAAACCCGGCTCTGGCCCTCGGCATGGCCCCGCCGTCCCTTTTGCCCGGCTCGCCTGCGGACATTGTCCTTATAGACCCGGAAGCGGAAAAGACCGTCAGGCCGGAAATCCTCTTGAGCAAGGGGAAAAATACGGCGTTTTCCGGCCTGGTGCTCAAGGGATGGCCGGTCGGGACTATCCTTGATGGCAGGAAGAATTTAAAAGAAAGAGGAAATTAACATATGAAGAAGGCTGTAATAGCCCTTGCCGACGGCGCGTGGTTCGAGGGTATTTCTTTCGGCGCTGAAGGCGAGGCCGGCGGAGAAGTGGTCTTCAATACCTCCATGGCCGGATACCAGGAGATACTTACCGACCCTTCCTACAAAGGGCAGATGGTAACCATGACCTACCCGCTTATAGGGAACTACGGCGTTAACGCCGATGATGTCGAATCCGGCAGGCCATGGGTGGAGGCTTTTATAGTAAAGGAATACAGCGGGTATCCGAGCAACTGGCGCAACAGGGGAAGCCTTGACGGCTATCTCAAGAGCTATAACATAGTTGGCATACAGGGGATAGACACCCGCGCCCTGACGAAGCACATACGAGACTTCGGCGCGCAGCAGGGGATAATCTCCACGACTGACACAGACCCGGAGAGCCTGATACGCAAGGCGAAGGCCCGGCCATCTATGGCAGGGCAGGACCTTGCCGGGACGGTCTCCTGTTCAGAGCCTTACGAGACAAGGCAGACGACATGGGATATTGAAAAGGGCTACGGCGAATCGAATAATACATCCCTTCACGTAGTAGCGTACGACTTTGGGATAAAAAGAAATATCCTCCGGATACTTTCCACGCTTGGTTGCATGGTTACGGTTGTCCCGGCGGCAACGTCCTGGCGGGAAGTTATGGCCATGAGGCCGGACGGAGTCCTTCTCAGTAACGGCCCGGGAGACCCGGAGCCTGTAACATACGCCGTGGAAAATATAAAAGCCCTGCTGGATAAAGTCCCTGTCTTCGGGATTTGCCTTGGGCATCAACTGCTCGGCCTTGCGCTCGGCGGCAGGACATACAAACTCAAGTTCGGGCATCACGGCGGGAACCAGCCTGTCATGGACCTCGGCACGCGCAAGGTCGAGATAACGTCGCAGAACCACGGTTTCGCCGTGAACATGGATAGTATGCCCGGTTCCGTGGAGATTACACACGTTAACTTGAACGACAATACGGTCGAGGGCATGAGGCATAAGGAACTCCCGGTATTCTCTGTTCAATATCATCCGGAGGCGTCCCCCGGCCCGCACGACTCGGCGTATCTCTTCGAGAGATTTATTGCGATGATGGAGATTGAGAAGATAAAGGTAAAAAGTTGAATATTCCGGTTGGAGAACTTAACTCCCGCGCAAAGTCCGCGCTTGCGCGTCTTTCGGCCTGCGACCTCTGCCCGAACGACTGCGGGGTTAACAGGCTGGAGGGGCAGGTGGGGCTGTGCGGGGCTACTGCAAAGGCGAAGGTAGCGTCATACAACCTGCACTTCGGCGAGGAGCCGGCAATCTCCGGCACGCGCGGCAGCGGTACGATATTCTTCAGTCACTGCACGATGAAGTGCGCCTACTGCCAGAACTGGCCTATAAGCCACAAGGGAAACGGCGTGGAATACGACGCGGCGGGGTTAGCTAAGATAATGCTCGACCTACAAAGACGCGGCGCGCATAATATAAACTTAGTTACGCCGACGCATTACATGCCGCAGATTCTTGAGGCCTTGCCCATCGCAATCAAAAGCGGATTTAAAATCCCAATCGTATACAACACGAGCGGGTATGAAACGATTTCGGCGCTACGTCTCCTTGACGGCATGGTGGATATATATCTGCCGGATATGCGATATTCAAACGACGTGTTTGCGAAGAAATATTCACAAGCCAAGAAGTACACTTCTTATAACAGGGCTGCAATAAAAGAGATGTTCAGGCAGGCAGGGTTTTTGAGGACGGACGATTGCGGAATAGCGGAAAAGGGGCTCATAATCCGTCATCTCGTCCTCCCGGAGAATATTTCCGGGACGGATGACGTAATAAAATTCATAGCCGAAGAACTTTCCCCGGATGTATCCATAAGCCTTATGGATCAGTATTTTCCGACATACAAGGCGGTGGATTACCCGGAGATAAACAGAAAAATAACTGAAGACGAATACCTGGCCGCACAGGACGTAATGGAACATTACGGGCTGTACGAGGGTTGGGTGCAGGAGCACGTTTAATGCCAAAACGCACTGACATAAGCAAGATTTTAATCATCGGCTCCGGCCCGATTGTCATAGGCCAGGCCTGCGAGTTCGACTACTCCGGCACCCAGGCCTGTAAGGCGCTCAAGGAGGAAGGCTATCAGGTAGTCCTGATAAACTCCAACCCGGCCACAATCATGACCGACCCGGAAACCGCCGACCGCACATACATCGAGCCGATACGCCCGGACGTGGTGGAGCGTGTGATTGAGCGCGAAAGGCCGGACGCACTGCTGCCTACAATGGGCGGACAGACCGCGCTGAATACCGCCGTCGCTCTGGCTGAATCCGGAGTCCTGGCAAGGTACAATGTCGAGCTCATCGGCGCCAGGCTCCATGCGATAAAGAAGGCAGAGGACAGAGATGAGTTCAAGGAGGCCATGAGGCGAATCGGCCTGGAACTTCCGGTATCCGGCTACGCCCACTCCAAGGCCGAGGCGATGAATATTATAAACACCGTGGGCTTTCCGGCCATAATCCGCCCGTCTTTTACGCTCGGCGGAACTGGGGCTTCCATCGCGTATAACATCGAGGAGTTCGAGTCCCAGGTGGACTGGGGATTCCAGGCCTCCCCGTCGCACGAGATACTTGTCGAGGAATCTGTCATCGGCTGGAAGGAATACGAGCTCGAGGTGATGCGCGACATGAAAGACAACGTCGTCATCATATGCTCCATCGAGAACCTCGACCCAATGGGCGTCCATACCGGGGACAGCGTAACCGTCGCGCCCGCCCAGACACTAACGGACAAGGAATACCAGATAATGCGGGACGCCTCCATAGCCATCATACGGGAGATAGGCGTCGATACCGGCGGCTCAAACATACAATTCGCTGTAAACCCGGCCAACGGGAAAATCGTCGTTATAGAGATGAACCCGCGCGTCTCACGCAGCTCCGCGCTCGCATCCAAGGCGACGGGCTTCCCCATAGCTAAAATAGCCGCAAAGCTTGCCGTAGGTTATTCGCTCGACGAGATAAAAAACGACATCACGCGCGAGACCCCGGCGTCGTTCGAGCCGACTATCGACTATGTCGTGACAAAGTTCCCCCGGTTTGCGTTCGAGAAGTTCCCGCAGGCGGACAAGACCCTGACGACCCAGATGAAGTCCGTCGGCGAGGCTATGGCAATAGGACGGACTTTCAAGGAGTCACTCCAGAAATCTCTTCGGTCGCTCGAGATAAGCTCCTATGGGTTCGAAGCGCGCGGGGAGAGCCTGGACGAGGTAAAAAATCTGATAAAAACTCCGTCGGCGGAGAGGTTGTGGCTGCTTGCCGAGGGATTCCGGAAAGGCATTACAATTTCGGAAGCCTACGACCTCACAAAGATTGACCCGTGGTTTTTAAACAACATAAAAGAGATTGTGGATTTTGAGACGGGAATAAAGGAAAAAGCGCCCCATGCCTGGGATAGGCCGTTTATGAAACGGGCTAAGGAGCTTGGCTTCTCGGACCGTATGCTGGCGGCCCTTACGGGTAAGACCGAGGACGACATGCGCGGTATCCGGAAGAAGCTCGGCGTGAACGCCGTCTTCAAAACAGTCGATACCTGCGGCGCGGAATTTGTCGCGTATACACCTTATCTTTACTCCACCTACGAGCAGGAATGCGAGGCCAATCCCACGGACAGGAAAAAGATTGTAATCCTGGGCGGCGGCCCGAACCGCATAGGCCAGGGCATAGAGTTCGACTACTGCTGTGTCCACGGCGCCTTCGCGCTCAAGGAGGACGGCTACGAGACTATAATGGTGAACTGCAACCCCGAAACCGTCAGCACGGATTACGACACCTCCGATAAGCTTTACTTCGAGCCGCTCACGCTCGAGGACGTTCTTGCGATAATCGAGAAAGAGAACCCGGACGGCGTCATAGTGCAGTTCGGCGGTCAGACGCCTCTTAAGCTCGCGGTGCCGCTCGAGAAGGCCGGCGTAAAAATAATCGGCACTTCGCCGGACTCCATCGATCGGGCGGAGGACAGGGAGCGATTCAAGGAACTCCTGGAGAAGCTGGGCCTGCGGCAGCCGGAAAACGGTATCGCCCGGAGTGTAGACGAGGCCGTCCTGGCCGCCGCGAAGATAAAATATCCCGTAATCGTAAGGCCTTCCTACGTACTGGGCGGCAGAGCAATGGAAATCTGCTACGACGAGGACAGCCTCCGCCGTTATATGGTCAACGCCGTGAAGGTATCTCCGAAGCACCCGATACTTATCGACAAATATCTCGAAGACGCGGTCGAGGTTGACGTCGATGCCCTTTCCGACGGGGAAAAGGTCGTCATAGGCGGCATCATGGAGCATATAGAGGAAGCGGGCGTGCATTCCGGAGACTCGGCCTGCTCGCTCCCGCCATACTCGCTGGACAGAGGCATCATAAACGAGATTTCCAGGCAGACGAAAGCTATGGCGCTGGAGCTCAAGGTAATAGGGCTGATGAATGTCCAGTTCGCCGTCAAGGGCAGCGATATTTTCATACTTGAAGTGAACCCCAGGGCGTCCAGAACGGTCCCATTCGTGAGCAAGGCGATAGGAGTCCCGCTTGCGAAGATGGCGGCAAGGGTTATGACGGGCAGGACGCTCGACGAGCTTGAATTTACGGAAGAAGTTGAGATAAAATATACTGCCGTCAAGGAGGCCGTGTTCCCGTTTGCGAAGTTCCCCGGCGTGGATACCATCCTGGGCCCGGAGATGAAGTCCACAGGCGAGGTCATGGGCATCGACGCCGGGTTCGGAAAAGCGTTCGCAAAGGCGCAGTCCGGCGCGGGATCGCATCTCCCGAACACGGGCAGGGTATTCGTAAGCGTTAAGGATCAGGATAAAAACAAGCTGCTGGTTTCCATTGCGAAAGAACTGTCCGAGATAGGCTTCAAGCTCGAAGCCACAAAGGGAACGGCTGGCTTTCTGTCAGGACATGGGATACCCGTGGAGACGGTGAACAAGGTGAAGGAAGGGCGTCCCCATATTGTAGATCATCTCAAAAACGGCGACATAGACATGGTGATAAACACTGTCTTCGGTTCCCAGTCCCAGCGCGATTCCCTGAGCATCAGGCGCACGACGCTTACGCAGAACGTGCCTTATTTTACTACTTTGGCGGGTGCGCGCGCGGCAGTGATGGCTATAAGCTCCAATATAAAGAGCGAGTGCAGCGTGAAGACAATTCAGGAGTATCACGGTCGGGCATAAGCCCATGAAAGGAGAGAGTTAGAACGCAATGGCCGAAAAAATCCCGATGACGAAAAAAGGCTATCTGAAGCTCCAGGATGAGCTGGAACATCTGAGGAAGGTGGAGCGGCCCAAAAATATACGCGATATAGAAGAGGCAAGGGGACACGGAGACCTCTCCGAAAATGCGGAATATCACGCCGCCAAGGAGCGCCAGGGATTCATAGAAGGCCGGATGCAGGAGTTACAGGGAAAGCTCGCGGCGGCCCAGGTTATAGACACCAGCAAACTTTCAAACGAGAAGGTGGTGTTCGGCGCGACTATTGTCCTTCTCGACCAGGAATCCGAAGAGGAAAAACGCTACATGCTTGTCGGTACGGACGAGGCGGACCTGAAAGAAGGGAAAATTTCCATCCTATCCCCGGTAGGAAAATCCCTTATTGGACATGCCGCCGGCGATGTAGTCACGTGCAGGATTCCAGCCGGAACTGTTGACTACGAAATCCTGGAAATATTTTTCGAGGAGTAATGATAGCCAGAATAAAGAAAAACGAGGAACTGTTTTCCGGCTATTTCCTTGTGGATGTTGAGGCCGAAGGCATAGGGAGAGACAAGACTGGCCGGTCTGCCAGCCCGGGGCAGTTCTATATGCTCAAGGTGGGGCTGTCCACGGACCCGCTCCTGAGGCGTCCGCTCAGCCTGCACAGGAAGCTTTCGGACGACTCCGTGCGCTTCCTGTATAGACAGGCCGGAAGGGGAACGGCCCTTCTCTCGCGGCTTATCCCCGGCGACGAAGTCGATGTCCTGGGGCCTCTTGGAAACGGTTTTCCCATACCTGCGGGCATAAAACACGCGCTGATTGTAGGCGGCGGAATAGGTATTGCGCCGCTCATGGCCCTTGCGGATTATGTTTCCGGCGAACGAAAAGACATTACCGCCGTTGCGTTTATAGGCGGCAGGAGCAGGGAATACGTCCTTGGAGCCGAAGAATTCAGGGAAAAAGGCATCGAAACATTTATGGCCACTGAGGACGGGAGTCTGGGGACGATGGGCCTTATAACCCATATCCTCGACGAGTATATCAATGAGCATAAGCATAAAGGCACCGGAGGCTGGGCTATTTATTCCTGCGGGCCGCATCCCATGCTCATAAGCGTTGCGGCACTGGCGAAAAAGCACGGGATTAAAAATTATACATCAATGGAATCGAACATGGCGTGTGGCATCGGCGCGTGCATGGGCTGCGTGATAAGCGTGCTCGACCGTGAACACGGAAGCAGCATATATAAAAAGGTCTGCGACGACGGCCCGGTATTCGATGCGGAAGATGTGGTATGGTAAAAGCCAAACCTTCACTTGAAGTTTCTATTGGGCCTTTGGCGCTGAAGAACCCGGTCATCACCGCCTCCGGTACATTCGGATACGGCGAGGAATACTCGAAATATTTCGACCTCTCTCTGCTTGGCGGGATTACGACAAAGGGCCTGTCGCTCAAGCCCATGCAGGGAAACCCGCCGCCGAGAATCTGTGAAACACCTTCCGGGATGCTGAACGCCATCGGCCTCCAGAACGTCGGCGTGGACAATTTCATAGAACACAAGCTGCCGTTTCTGGCCCAGTTCGATACGAAGGTCATAGTGAATATTTTTGGCAATACCGTAGAGGAATACGAGGCAGTAACCGCGAGGCTCGACAAAGCGAAGGGCGTTCACGCCATCGAGGTGAACATATCATGCCCGAACGTTAAAAAAGGCGGCATGGCCTTCGGGACGGACCTCGACAGCACATATGAAGTCATAAAGGCCGTCAGGAACGCAACGTCTCTTCCGGTAATAGCGAAGCTGTCTCCGAACGTTACCGACGTCGTTCCGTTTGCGGACAGGGCGGCCCATGCGGGCGCGGACGCGCTCTCGCTTATAAACACGCTCCTTGGAATGGCTATTGACATAAGAAGCAGGAAACCGAAGATTGCCAACATCACCGGCGGGCTATCCGGTCCGGCGATCAAGCCTGTCGCGGTGCGGATTATATGGCAGGTTTATCGCGCCGTGGGGCTTCCGATTATCGGTATGGGGGGCATAATGGACGCCTCGGATGCCGTGGAGTTCATGCTTGCGGGCGCGGCGGCTGTGGCGGCTGGCACGGCAAATTTTGTAAACCCGCTTGCCCCGGTGGAGATAATCGCCGGTATAGAAAGGTATCTGATTGAAAATGGTATCGACCATGCGCGGCATATTATCGGGCAGGTTCAGGCTTAGCCGGTCGACCGGCTTCGGAATTTTCCTGTTCCTGCTGTTAATCATCCCTTCTTCAGGCCATGCGGCGGCAGGCCCTGACCTCACAATATTCTTTTCAAGCGACACTCGCGGTATGATAAGGCGGTGCGGATGCACGGACGGACAGCTCGGCGGCCTTTCCGCGAGGGCGAGCTATATAAAATCGCACAGGAATAATGAAACGCTGGTGCTCGATGCAGGCGATACGCTATTCGACGGCCTGGACGACCCAAGGGACAGAGAGGCGTTTTACGACCTCAAGGCCTCCGTGCTTTTTAAGGCAATGAAAATTTCCGGATACGACGCTATATTGCCTGGAGAATACGACCTTGAGTTCGGGCTGAAATTCCTTAAAAAAGAAGCTGCCAAAACTGGAAACAGGCTTATATGCGCCAATCTCGCTACCGCCTCCGGCCAGGCTTTTCCAGGCTCCATAGTTAAGAAAGTCGGGAAGGTAACCGTCGGGATAACCGGTGTCGTGGACGATAAATTCCCCTACGCGACGTTTCCTTCGATCTACAGCAAAGACAAGGTAGCTGACGCGCTTATAGCCGCAAGGCGCGAAGTACTGGCATTAAGGAAGAAAGCGGACGTGGTGGTGGTGCTTGCGCACCTCGACGTATCAAACCAGGAAGATTTTGCAAGAAAATCCGGTGCCGACGTGGTAATATTCGGGGATGACGGCGGTATACTGAAAAAACCGCTTAAGTATGGCAATACAATTGTCGTAAAAGGATTCTACGAGGGGAAGCTCATCGGCAGGCTGGACCTGTGGCTTGGGCATGGCGGCAAAAAAATAAAAAGCTACAGGTACAAGGCGGTTCGACTGGGCGAAGACATACTGCCGGACCCGGATGTCGAGGAACTTCTTGCGCGGTACAGGCAGGAACTCAAAGAGAAGAAGTTCGCTTTCACGGATATGACCGGACTGAAAGGCTATTTTGCGGGGCCGGATATGTGCGGAAAATGCCATGCGAAGAGTTTCCACAACTGGTCTTCTACGAAACATGCGAGGGCGTTTTCCGCACTTGTAAATACAGGCGACCAATACGACCCGGAGTGCCTGCCGTGCCACGTTACCGGGTATGGTTATCCCGGGGGTTATGGAGACGGAGCCAAAGGCGGGAGGCCGGACCTTAGGAATGTTACCTGCGAGGACTGCCACGGGGCCGGTGGACTGCATTACAACTACGAGATTCCCGGTAATTATCTGAGCCCTTATAATGTCCCGTCCGGCCACGTGAAGGAGAAAGTCTGCACGAGATGCCACGACGATTATCGCAGCCCGAACTTCGACTTTAATAAATATAAACAGATGGGCGGCGCTCACCGGGGGAATAATGGACCTTAAAAAAAATTTAATTACTCTTACGACGGATTTCGGGACTAAAGATTATTTTTCAGGAGCGATGAAAGGAGTTATACTTGGTCTTAACCAGGACGCGAGGATTATAGACATCTCTCACGAGGTGCCATCGCACGACATCTGGGCCGCGGCTTATATGCTCGGGGCTGCATATGAATATTTTCCGCAGTTTACGATTCATCTCGTTGTGGTGGACCCCGGCGTGGGGAGCCAGAGAAGGCCCGTGCTTGCCGTAACGGACAGGCATTACTTTATAGCCCCGGACAACGGCGTGCTGTCGTTTGTATATGCCGACCCAGGCTTCTCCAAGGTAATCCACCTTACCGCGAGCCATTATTTTCGGGAAGGCATTGGGAGCACGTTTAACGCCAGGGACGTGTTCGCGCCCGCGGCGGCCTGGCTCTCAAAAGGTGTAGAGGCGGAGAATTTCGGTGAAGAGATAACTGATTACGTGCGTTTCAATATCCCGTGTTCACGCAAGGAAAACGGCGCCGTTGCCGGCGAAATTGTATACATAGACAAATTCGGCAACGCCATATCGAACATAAAATCCTCGGACATCGAGGAGCTCTGCGCCGAGGGTGCGCAGTGCGGCATCGAGGTGGGCCAGCTTGCGTTAAGCGGTGTCTCGCCGTTTTATTCCGCGCTTAAGAAAGGTGAGGCGGGGGCGGTAATAAACGGCGGCGGGTTTGTCGAAATATTTGTTTGTCAGGGGGATGCCAGGAAGACTTACGGATTCAAGAGAGGCGATAAGATTTTTATAAGGAAGCTATAATTTATCCGGGAGAATGCTATGTCCAAGAAAATCCTCGTAGTAGATGATGAAATGCATATCCTGAGGATCGTCAGGTACAAGCTGGAATCCGCCGGATATGAAGTTTTCACGGCATTAAACGGCGTCGATGCGCTGAGAATCGTGCATGAGGAGAGCCCCGCCCTTGTCTTCCTGGACGTCATGATGCCCGGCATGAACGGCTACGAGGTATGCTCGGAACTTAAAAACGACCCTAATACGAAAGATATAATCGTGATTATGCTGACGGCTAAGGGGCAGGAATCCGACAAGATAAAGGGGCTGGAAGTTGGCGTAGACGAATACATAACGAAACCCTTTTCGCCCCAGGACCTCCTGGACAGAACGAAAGACCTTCTGGGGTAGGGGGATGAAGAGTTTTAAAATCCTCACCTTCGGCTGCCAGATGAACGAGCACGACTCCGAGAAACTGGCGGGTCTCCTCAAAGCTGAAGGCTACCGCGAATCGGAAAGGCTCGAAGACGCCGGCCTTGTCCTCCTCAATACATGCAGTATCCGCGAAAAGGCGGAGCAGAAATTTTACAGCGCGCTCGGCAAGCTCCGGGAACTCAAGGAACTGAATCCCTCAATAAAAATCGCCGTATCCGGCTGCATAGCCCAGCAGGAGGGAAACGCCGTCCTGAGGCGCGCGCCGTATGTCGATGTCCTGTTCGGAAACCAGAACATAGGAAATCTTCCGGCGCTGCTTAAGGAAGGCGCCGACATGCGGGTCTCCACTGAATTCGCTGAAGGCTACGAACACGCCGTAATCCCGGCCTCGCGCGAAAGCGTCGTAACCTCGTTTGTAAACATAATGTACGGCTGCGATAATTTCTGTAGTTACTGTGTCGTGCCTTTTACCCGTGGCCGCGAGAGAAGCAGAAGGCCCGAAGATATAATCCGCGAGATAGAAGAACTTGTGAATTCAGGGTGCCGGGAGGTTACGCTTCTCGGCCAGAACGTGAATTCGTATGGAATCATAACTCCTCCATCCCCCTCTTATCTTAAGAGGGGGACAGAGGGGGCGTTACTAAAAAATATCGGTGAGCGTTACTGCGATTTTCCCGAACTTCTGCGGATGATAAACGCTATCGATGGCCTTCTACGGATACGCTTCGTAACGTCGCACCCGAAAGACCTCTCCGACTCCCTGATAGACGCTATGGCGACTCTTCCGAAGGTCTGCAACGCGATACACCTGCCGCTACAGTCCGCCTCGGACAGCGTGCTTGCCCGGATGAACAGAAAATATACATTCGCGGATTACATGAACAAGCTTGGCGCACTAAGAGATGCCGTCCCGGACCTCGCCGTGTCCACAGACATCATCGCCGGGTTCCCGGGCGAGACGGAGGACGACTTCCAGGCGACGCTTCTGGCGCTGGAGAACATACGCTGCGACGGCATATTCGCCTTCAAATACTCCAGAAGACCAAATACAGCCGCGCTGAAGCTGTCTGGCCACCTTCCGGAGTCGGCAAAGGACGAGCGGTTGTATAAAATCCTGGAGTTGCAGGACAGGATAATGCAGGAGAAAATAAACGCGCGCGTCGGTATGGTCGAGGAGGTTCTGGCTGAAGGGCCGGACAAATCGGGCGAGCCCGGCAGGCTCGCCGGCAAGACAAGACAGGGGAAGATTGTGAACTTTGAAGGCAAGCCGGAGCTGGTCGGGCAGTTGATGCAGGTGAAAATAATTGAAGGCAAAAAGCATTCATTAATTGGGGAACTAACCTGTCGTCCCGACCGAAGCGGAGTGACCCACATTTGAATTTGAATTTAAATTGACTGTGAATTCCTCGACTGCGCTCGGAATGATAATCTTCTTGGCCGATATGTTATGAAATTCCACATAAGATCGCTTGGCTGCAAGATAAACCAGT
>DAHWTK010000199.1 GCA_027328825.1 Nitrospirota bacterium | reverse complement strand
CGCGGGGGAAACATGAGGGCCGCCGCTATTATCGCTTCGAAAGCGGCGAGGGCCGCTGCGGCAACTATGAGTATGTAGTCGGGGTACAGCCGTCTTCTCTGCACGCTCAAAGCCCTCCTTTTATGCCCTGTCTCTTTACCATATGGAAATGGGCCCACAGGATGACGAACATTGAAAACGGGAGCCATAGCACATGCAGGCTGTAAAACCTTATGAGTGTCGCCCCTGTTACGTCGGAGCCTCCTCTTAAAAGCTTTTCAGCGAACCCTCCGATGACCGGCACAGTGCCAGCCATCGAGGTCCCGACGACAGTCGCCCAGTATGCCTTCTGGTCCCACGGCAAGAGATAGCCCGTGAACCCCGATGCAAGGACTGCCACAAAACCGAACGCGCCCGCCATCCAGTTCAACTCCCTGGGCGGCCTGTATGCCTTATGTATGAAAACACGGATTGTGTGCAGCAATATGAAGGCAATCAGCAGGTTTGCCGACCACTTGTGAATGGCCCTTATCTGGCCGCCGAGCCAGACATCGTTTTGCAGTCTGACCATGCTCTGAAACGCCTCGTGCGCAGCGGGGACATAGTAAATTGAAAGCAGGAGCCCCGAAACCGCGGAGACGATGAACGCCACCAGGGCCATCCCCCCAAGGCAGTAGGAAAAGCCTATTTTGGGAGGCAAAACCCGCGAGAGGAACATCTTATGCGGCTCGCGGAGGCCAAACC
>DAHWTK010000198.1 GCA_027328825.1 Nitrospirota bacterium | reverse complement strand
TCATAACCGTGGAACTCGACATCCGCCGAACACTTTGGACAATCCATTTACGCTGCCTCCTTTCCCGTAAAAGGCAAACTCGCCTGGGTCTTCTCGCCCTCCTCCAACTCCCGGAGCCGTTCCTCCAACTCCGCCCGTGTGATGCGCCCGTCCATGAACTCGTGGAAGGCGCGCCTTATCTCCTGCACTATGTCCATTCATCACCTCCTTCCCATGCTATAACTCATTGAAAACGCTAATGTTTTATGGTGTAATCCTACCAAATTACCTACCTAAGTCAACTAAAAAGCGCATCAAAAATACAGAAAACGCACTTTAATCAAATAGTTATCCAACTCAATTGGCATCTTTTTTGAAAATGCACCACTCGTGCCTAAGTGAGATAAACCTTTTATTTTACAATGAGTTATACTGGAAAGTAAGAAAGCAGGGGACAGCCGCGAGGCAGATAGGGCTTTACGCAAACTCGGTAGCCCGCAGCGGCTATTGAGTGAAGGGGGTTATAAAGGTATTCGGGAAGTTTTTTACCGAGAATTCTTACCCTGATTTTTACCCGGTAATCTATACAGGCCCTGAATATTTTTCTGTCAGTAATATTAAACCATTTTTGACTATAATTCACAAAGTGCGGAGTTTGATTATGACCAAATTAAAAATATATAGTAGCTTAACGGCGAGGATCGGGTATTGGCTCATCCATAATTCTTAGCTCTAATTGCTTATAATTCTTATA
>DAHWTK010000197.1 GCA_027328825.1 Nitrospirota bacterium | reverse complement strand
ATCTGCACAAGCCGCTCCGCGACGCCAAGGGCCTCCTTGTGTTTTCCCATGTTGAAGAGATACGCGCCGTAGTTGTCTAGTATCTCGTGGTCTTCCGGGTCAAGCTTAAGCGCCTTCTCCATCTCCGCTACAGCCTTCTCAAGCTCCTCGAGGCCGAAGAGCGCGTTCGCCTTCCCCGCATGGGCACGGGCGTTCTTGCCGTCGATGCGTATCGCCTCGTCGAACGCCTGCCTGGCCTTCCTGTATTCCCGCTTCATCAGGAGCTCGTGCCCCTCCTCGATTTTCTTTTTCAGTTCCGCTGATTTTTTGTCGTCCAAAATGGTTCCCTTTCTTGATGTGCTTGTCGTCCCGACCGAAGCGGAGGGACCCACAGTCAATTCATTCGTCAGATAACTTTGACAGCTGAAATAAATTTATGCCTTTTCATCGTTCAGTCAACTGTAGATTCCTCGGCTGCGCTCGGAATGACAGGCAGGCGGTTTACCATCCCCCGCTCGCGCCGCCGCCACCGGACATGCCGCCGCCGAAACCTCCAAAACCGCCTCCAAAACCCCCTCCGCCGCCGCCTCCAAAGCCTCCGAATCCTCCCCCGAAGCCCCCTATGAACGGCCCGCTGAAGCCCCCGCCGCCGCGCCTGCCGGTAAACCCGCTGCCTTTCGACCGGCCCCAGAAGCCTCCGCCGGGGAGCAGGAACTGGACGGCTATGAACAGGACAAACGCGAGGAACAAACCCCCGGAA
>DAHWTK010000196.1 GCA_027328825.1 Nitrospirota bacterium | reverse complement strand
AGCGATACGCGGAGGTCAGGCGGGGACGTTCGGGAACGTGTCCGGCACGTCGGCGTGGTTTTCAGGTGCGGTATATTCGTCTGGGAATGTGTCCGGGGCGGCATTTTACGGCGACGGCTCGCACCTTGTCGGCGTCAGCGGTTCACGTCCTGCGGGATATTCAAACTTGTCCAGTATCGCGGTGAACGCTCTTCCGAAGGCTGGCGGCACGATGACAGGAGCGATACGCGGAGGTCAGTCTGTTACGTTCGGGAACGTAACCGGGACGGCATTTTACGGCGACGGCTCGCACCTTGTCGGCGTCAGCGGTTCACGTCCTGCGGGATATTCAAACATCTCCAGTATCGCGGTAGGCGCGCTCACGACGCGGAACCAGTTCGATAGTTACACTGGAATGCATAAGCTTAACTGGGTGGACGTGCGCTGGTTCGGCGTAGTCGGAAACGGCCACAACGAACAGCCGCTCATTCAGAACGCTATTAACGCTGTGGCTCCAGGCGGCACGGTATATTTCCCGAATCCACCTGTTTTTTACGGTGTGAGTTCAATTCCGCTCGAAGCGCCCTCTAACACAACGCTCGAAGGGCAGTCCCGCGACGGCGTGTCGGTAAAGCGGATCGGTGTCCCGACAGTAGACGCAGGCGTGATAATCAACGCGCATATGTATGCAGGCGGTTCCGGGAACCCATACTGGAACACGAAGTTCAACAACTCGACGAGCTACCAGCAGTTCGCACTCGA
>DAHWTK010000195.1 GCA_027328825.1 Nitrospirota bacterium | reverse complement strand
CGCCCCTTCCAAACCGAAAAGACATCGTTTCCGCTTGACATCGCTTCGCTCCTTTTCCCGTAAAGATATTTTTTAAAAGACATGAAGAGATAATAATCGCCCATTGTTACACGCGCGTTTTCCAAATGTTAAATTTCGATTACAGGGACAGGCCGGCTTATGAGGGGCGGTTGAGATGCCAGTGTCCTGTCCCGGAAATTCCCGTTAAAATGGATAGTGAGCGTATCCTGCGCTGGCGCAGGACTTGCCACAGGTCAAGCGAACGAATAAGATGAAAAATGAACCACCCTGCAGCTTGCTGCAGGGTATCTAAATCATCCCCTCCCTTGAGGGGAGGGGATAAAGGGGAGGGTGAATCAGGCACCCTCTCCCAACCTCCCCCCTTCAAGGGGGAGGAGTTAGCGGAAGCTCTGTAACAAGCTACAGGGAATTGCATGTTAAAATTCCTTACCTTATCCCGCTGGGCGGGACTGCGGCAAGCCCAAGGAAGATCAATTATCGGCATGGGAGGATATCCGCCCGGTTCTTGCCAACCTTTCGCCATTCGCCCTGAAAGGCGCTGAATCCCGCCTCGGCGGGACCGTTTGTATACGTCCGGAAGGGAAAACGCGCGACCGAACGAAAGGGCCGGGCGGATATCGGGAATGATATTCTGGAAATGACAGAATTATCTCAGGTTATTTTTGGGAAAGGACACCGGGGCCTGTCTCAAATGGTCCCACCGGAAATGATGGTTATTTTAA
>DAHWTK010000194.1 GCA_027328825.1 Nitrospirota bacterium | reverse complement strand
GAAAATACTTGCCCCTTCCCGGCTGGCCGGACAGGTTCCCTCCATGCATCCTTCTCTCGTAGAGCCGGTCGGGCATGTATATGAGCTTTCTTCCCCTGACTATACGCAAGGCAAAATCGAGGTCCTCGCAGCTCTGCCGGAAGCTCTCGTCGATGAGTCCGGCTTCATCTATCACATTCCTTCTGACCATCAAAGACGGGGTAAAAATATTCAGTCCGGACAGCACGTCGTCGAAATAACAGTCTTTCCCGCGCCCCGTGAACTCCCTCAACATTGGCCGCCCGTCGAAGGTCATGCCGTTGCAGAAGCAGCCTGCGGCCTCTTCGTCCTCAAGGAGCGCCGCCTGTCTTTCGAGCTTCTCCGGAAGATACCTGTCGTCGGCGTCGAGAAAGCATACATATTCCCCTCCGGAGGCCCTTATCCCTGTGTTCCTCGCGGCGCCCGGGCCTGAATTTTTCTGGTAGATATACGTTATCCTTACGCTTTCTATGTAATCTTTCAATATGTTTCTCGTGCCGTCGGTGGAACCGTCGTCCACGACTATGACTTCCCTGTCTGGATATGTCTGATTAAGAACGCTGTCCACGGCCTCTGTTATGAACCTGCCGTAGTTATACGTGGCGATTATCACGCTGACCTTCTTCACGCGCGCGCCCCCGAAAGCTCTTCAATAAGCGATGCGTATCTTCGCAGGTAGTCTTCCAGCGAATATTTCTCCGCAACGGTCCTGCGGCTCTCAATGCCCATTCTTT
>DAHWTK010000193.1 GCA_027328825.1 Nitrospirota bacterium | reverse complement strand
GATGCGTCCGGCTTGCCCAGTATCATCCTGACGCATTCGAGAGCCGTTACCCGACCGCCGCTCGCGTGTATCCTGACCGGCGCGCTCGCCATTGGGAACACTATTAAGGGTGCGGCACAGGAGGGCATTGCCCTGCACGAATGGACATCGGATGACAAGATTCTCGACAACACCTGCAATTACAACAAAATCGGAATCGGGACGGCCCCGAACCTGACGACTTCAGTCAAATGCGACATATCTCATAACACTTGCAAATATAACACGCAGAACGGGATGGACCTGCAAACCTTCACTGACGGGACTATTTGTGATAACCACGTTATCGGGAACGCATGGTCAGGTATCGAGGGTTCGTTGAGTAATACTCTGATTCAGGGGAATTACGTCCACAACAACTGCACGTCCGGGACGAATACATACAGCGGCATCAGACTTGGTTACTGCGCCGATGCACAGGTGAAGGACAACGATATTTTAAACTCGAATTCCGCGTATGCGATAACGGAGATACCCGGAAACGGCTACGTCCAGGCAAGCGAGTTTATAGATAACATCACGGATAAAGCGATAGGTGGATTCTCCGGGCCCGGAAATACGGTTGTGTTGTTACCAGCCAAAGCCTCCGTGTTGTCTAACATCTCCGGGATTGCGGTGGGCGCGCTCCCGCTTTCCGGCGGTACAATGCTTGGCCCGATAAAAGGCGGCGTTAGTACGACGTTCGGAAATATGACGGCGACCACGCTTAATTT
>DAHWTK010000192.1 GCA_027328825.1 Nitrospirota bacterium | reverse complement strand
ACGATACTACCACGCCGCCGATATTCATGGGCGCAAACATTCTTACGTACGACGGGATAAACCCGGTTTTCACGAAGCTGGACATGGATATGGCCAACAAGCTGGCCCTGCGCGAGAACGCCAATAGCGCGGGCGGCTATCTCTCGTGCCTCATCACGAGTAGGAAGCCCACGTTCTCCATAGACCCGGAGATGGTGAACGTGGCGACGTACGATTATTTCTCTAAGATGACCTCCGGAGCGCAGGTGGCCATTGCCGCTTCACTGGGGGCGACCGCCGGTAACAAAGTGGCGATAGCCGTTCCGAAGGCTACCGCAACCAAGATAGCGCCCGCCGACAGAAACGGCATCTACACAATCGGGCTATCCGGAGAGATGAACATGAACACCGGAGACGACGAACTGACGATAACGCTGACATAATTCATGACGCCCCCTCTGTCCCCCTCTTATCTTAAGAGGGGGATGAAGGAATAAAAGGAGAAATAAAGGATGATAAAAGCATTTGTGGCAGGGACGATAAGGGACTATATACCGGAGAGCGAAAGGACCCTCGATGTGGGCGAGCCGAAGACGATATTCAAACTCCGGACGCTTACGGCGCGCGAAGCGGCGGAAATAGACGACAGCGTGAGCGCCTTCCAGCGCGAGGGAATGGTATACAGGAAGGGCAGCAGGCAATTCCTGGCGCTGAAGATAGGGGTTGCGGGGGTGGAGAACTTCGAGAAGCCGTACGAGAAGAGCGAATCCGGACG
>DAHWTK010000191.1:258-755 GCA_027328825.1 Nitrospirota bacterium | reverse complement strand
ATCTCGTTGCCGGTGTTTATTATCGCAACCCTTGGCATTTTGAATACGGGCACACGCGTTACCCCTATCCCTGCCAGCGCGCCGAGGTCCTGCGGCCTTAGCCTGTGCCCCTTTGCAAAAGCCGCCTCGCCTGCCCTGATGTCGTCCCCCGGCTGTATGACGTTCTCTCCGGGCGCGACGGGTTTTGTTATTTCTACTTCATCGCCCTCTTCCCTGCCCGCTCCCATCGAGGGAGAGGATGCAAGGATATTACCCTCGCCCCGTAGTGGGAGAGGGTGGCGCGTAGCGCCGGGAGAGGGTGGCGGTAGTATTTGCGTATGCTCCAGCATAACCACGGCGTCCGCCCCGTCCGGCAGCATACCGCCGGTCGGTATGGCGAAGACCTGGCCGCGTGAAATAGGCCCCGGGTCCGCTTCTCCCATAAAAACTTCGCCCGCAAGTTTCAGATAGGCTGGGATCTGTTCGGATGCGCCGAAGGTGTCGGAGGAAAAGACCGC
>DAHWTK010000191.1:0-248 GCA_027328825.1 Nitrospirota bacterium | reverse complement strand
GTAGCCGTCCATGGACGAGCGCGGGAATTCCGGGAGATGCGTCCCGGATATTATATCCGCGGCGAGGATGCGCCCAAGCGCCTCGCGCAGCGACACTTCTTCCCGCCCCGGCTCAGGCGGGACATAGGAAGAATGCAGTATGCCCAGGGCCTCATCGACGCTCACCGCCTCGCCCCGGCCCAACATGTCCTTATGATTCATAAGCGTTATTTTTAAGCAAAAAAGGCAGGCGGCTTGTGTATTCAAGC
>DAHWTK010000190.1 GCA_027328825.1 Nitrospirota bacterium | reverse complement strand
CAGTGGGAAAAATCCCGTTTCCAGGGGGTCGAACTCTACCAGAAGACCCTGGGCGTCATCGGCACGGGCAATATCGGTTCGCTGGTGATTGCCCGTGCCCAAGGTCTGGGGATGCGGGTCATCGCCTACGATCCTTACCTCTCCAAAATCCGTGCGACCGATCTCGGCGTGGAACTGGTGGAGATGGATACGCTGCTGGCCCGTGCCGATTTTTTAACGGTCCATACGCCGTTGACGGATGCTACCCGTAACCTTTTCTGTGCCGAGACCTTTGCCAAAATGAAGCCGGGTGCCATTCTGGTGAATGCCGCACGTGGCTGCATCGTGGATGAGGCAGCCCTGTACGATGCCTTGAAATCCCGGCACTTGCGTGCCGCGGCTCTGGATGTTTTCTGCAAGGAGCCGGTGCATGGCGACAATCCTTTGCTGGAACTGGAAAACTTCATCTGTACGCCGCACCTCGGGGCTTCCACCGAAGAGGCACAGGTCAATGTCGCTATCCAGGTAGCCGAGCAGATCAGTGCCTATCTGTTGCGCGGCGTGGTCCAGAATGCGGTCAATCTGCCGTCCGTCAAAGAGGAGGAATTGCTGCTGTTGCAGCCCTACCTCAATCTCGGAGAGCGGCTTGGACTGGTTCTCGGGCAACTGGCAGGTTCCGGGCTGCGCGAAGTGGTGATCGAATATGCCGGCGAAGTTGCCGAACTCAATACGGCGGCCCTCACCACCGCCATTCTCAAGGGCATTCTGCAGAGTGCCCTGCCGGAAACC
>DAHWTK010000018.1 GCA_027328825.1 Nitrospirota bacterium | reverse complement strand
AGATGCGAGACGGGCGAGTTCTTGCCCGCATCGGTCAGCTCCAGCGGCTTCCAGCCAATCTCCTTTGCCTTCCCGGGATATACCCTCGCTCCGAGCGCGTGCGCGAGCGTCTGCGCGCCGAGGCATATCCCGACGACCGGCTTCTTAGCGGCGATGCGCCTCCGGAACAAATCAAGCTCGTCGTTAATGAACGGGTACAAATCGGCCTCGTAGACGCTTATCGGCCCGCCCAGTCCGACGAGCAAATCCGGCGCGAGAACATCGATGTTCCTTAGACCGGCAATAGCCGCCTCTGGATATTCTATTTCAAACCCGCGCTCCCGCAGGACATCTCCGAGCGTGCCGCAGTCTTCAAAATGAACGTGACGTATCGCAAGCGCTTTTTTCATGCATGGAACCCCTTTTCATCATTCCCGTGAAAGCGGGAATCAATATCTTAAATTATTGAAATTTTACTATATCACCAAATACTCAGTTCCGGCATGACAAAAATCATCTTTCCCTCTTGCCCTACAGGTTTATCCCTGATAGAATCGCGCCATGTCCCGTAAAATTATCACCGCTTTTTTTGCAGGTTTTCTCATCTTTGCGGCTATACCAGTCCCCGCTTACCAGAAACCGCCAACCTCCGAGGAACTGAAGCAGATACAGGAAAAACTGAAAGGCGTAAAGAAGAAGGTCCGGGAATCGGCGAGGAAGGAAAAACACGTCCTGACTGACCTGGATAAAATAAACCGGAACCTGCAGACCAAGAAGTTGGAGGTAAAGAGGCTCGAAGTCAAGCTTGGAGCCGTAAGCCGGAAGATGAATGTTACGCAGTCGCAGATGGCGGGATACCAGGAGAACGTCCAGGCAAGGGAGAAAGACCTTGCGGCAAGGCTTCGGGATATGTACAAGACCGGTCGGGCTGGAAGCGAATGGATAATGCTGTTCTCAGGCGATTACGGTTCGATTCTCCGCAGATACAAGTATCTCGAGGCAATATCCCAGCGCGACCAGAACATGATGCAGGGCTACAGAGAAAGCATCGACGAACTATCAAATTATAACAGGAGGCTCAATACCCAGAAAGCGACTTTCAGTAAGATAAAAAATGTAAGGGACGCGGAGGCTCTGAAGGTGCAGGCGGAGGAGGTTCGCAAGAAAGAACTTCTGTCAAGTATACAGAAGCAGAAGAGTTCTTACGAAGCGATGGCGCGCAGCCTCGAAGAGCAGAGCCGCCGCATGAAGAAGCTTATACGCAGGCTGGAGGCCCAGGTAAGGTCGCGAAACCTCCCGGCGCTTCCGAAGAACATGCCAGCCCTGAGAAGCGGCCTGAACTGGCCGGTTGCCGGGAAGGTAACAAGTTTTTTCGGGAGGCAGAAGAACCCCGTTTACGACACTTATATCTACAAGAAAGGGATAGAGATTGCGGCCCCCGCCGGAAGCGTCGTGCGGGCAGTGGAGGCCGGGCAGGTGGCCTTTGCGAACTTCTTCAAGGGGCTCGGGCTGATTGCAATCCTGCGGCACGGAGGCGGATATTATTCCGTCTACGCCCATCTTGCAAACCTGAAGGTAAAAATCGGCCAGAAGGTAAGCAAAGGTCAGCCGATTGCCGTGCTTGGGAGCGCGGGGCCGGGCGGGTCGTCTCTTTATTTTGAGGTACGGAAGGGCGCGGAGGCGATAGACCCGCTTTTGTGGCTGAAAAGAAAATAAAAAAAGCTTTTCTTAGTAATAATCATGTAGTATAATTTTGGAAATACTGAACGCTTCTCAGGTTGAGTATCAAAATTACAGGAGGTTTCACCCAAAATGAGTTTTACCAGCAAGAAGAAGATTGCCCCGCTGATTATAGCCATGGTATTTGTCCTTGGCATGATTATCGGCACGGGCATGGTGCGGTACAGCCAGGCCGCGAACGGGACTTACGATAATCTCAAGACCTTCACCGAAGTCCTTTCAATTATCCAGAAGGACTATGTCAAGCCGGTCAATACCAAAGACCTCGTTTATGGGGCAATAAAGGGTATGGTGGCCGATCTCGACCCGCACAGCTCCTTTATGACGCCGAAAGAATACAAGGACATGCAGGTCGATACCAAGGGCGAGTTCGGAGGCCTTGGGATACAGATAGGCGTGAAAGACAGGACGCTTACGGTTATCGCCCCGATAGAGGATACCCCGGCTGACAAGGCGGGCATCAAGGCCGGCGACAAGATAATAAAAATCGACGGCGCTCCAACGAGCGACATGACCCTTACCCAGGCAGTAGACAAGATGAGAGGGCCAAAGGGCACTAATGTAACAATAACCGTAATGCGCGACGGTTTTGCCAAGCCGAAGGACTTCACCCTTACCCGCGCCATTATAACCGTAAAGAGCGTAAAGTCCAAGATACTCGACAACGAAATAGGCTACGTCCGCATAAGCCAGTTCCAGGAAAAGACCGATGCGGATCTCGAAAAGGCCCTGAAGACCTTCAAAGATAAAAAAGTGAAGGCGATTATCGTAGACCTGCGCAACAACCCAGGCGGCCTGCTCAATATGGCCGTTAACGTGGCAGGCGAGTTCCTGCCTTCCGGTAAACTTGTAGTCTACATAAAAGGCAGAAACGGCGAGAAAGACGAGTTCTTCACGAACCAGTCCAACCCGATGACCCAGATCCCGATGGTCGTGCTGGTGAATGGTGGTTCGGCATCCGCCTCCGAGATAGTATCCGGATGCCTCCAGGACTGGGGACGTGCCGTAATAATGGGAACCCAGACCTTCGGCAAGGGTTCCGTGCAGACGGTAATGGGTCTTTCGGATGGCTCCGGCCTGAGGCTCACCACGGCCAAATACTACACGCCGAAGAACCGCTCGATACAGGATGTCGGAATCACTCCGGACATAGTCGTAAAGCAGCCCAAGATTGCCGGGGATACAGGCTATCCGCATACGATTCGAGAAGTAGACCTCGAAGGGCATCTCAATAACGACACCCTGAAGGACAAGGCGCGTGAGGAGGACAGGGCGAACAAGGGAGATATTTCAGTGGGCGGCACCGGCCCGACTCCCAAGGAGCCGAAGATAGACGAGGCGCCTGAGAACACTCCTGCGCCCGCGAAGCTGAAGATGGAAGACGACTACCAGCTACAGAGGGCCAAGGACCTCCTGAAGGGGCTTCTCATACTTGACCACACATCCGCCAAGAAGAGCTGAGGGTACGCGATAATAAACAACGGGGGGAGCTTTCGGCTCCCCCTTTTTGTTTTATAAAACCTGTATACAACAGTCCAGCCGCCATTTTTTTAATTTCTGCTATACTTTTATGAAAATTTTAGTTGATTTTTAGAAAAAGCATGGTATATTTTGTTCTACCGTTAGCACTCAATGAAAATGAGTGCTAATAAAAATTCCGGGCTTGCAAATGCCTTAAAATCTCAGGAGAAAGGAGAAAGAATCATGGGTTTCAAGCCGTTGGGGGACAGGGTTTTCGTTAAGTATATGGAGGAAGTCGAGAGGACAGCCGGCGGTATTTACATACCGGACGCGGCCAAGGAAAAGCCCCAGAAAGGCAAGGTCGAGGCGGTCGGAAAGGAAGTCAAGGAGGTAAAGACGGGCGACGTCATCCTTTTCGACAAATATGCGGGCAGCAAAATAAACATCGACAACGAGGACTACCTTATTATTAAAGAGGAAGAAGTCCTGGGGGTTATTTCCTAAGTCCGGAAGACCGGTATAAAAATTCAAGGAGGTTAGAAAGATGGCAAAACAGCTTATTTTTTCCGAGGAGGCCAGGGCCAAGATATTAAACGGCGTAAGCCAGCTCACCGAGGCGGTCAAGGCGACCCTTGGGCCGAAGGGCAGGAACGTCGTTATAGATAAAAAGTTCGGCTCGCCGACAATCACAAAAGACGGCGTTACCGTCGCCAAAGAAGTAGAGCTCAAGGACCCGTTCGAGAATATGGGCGCCCAGATGGTCAGGGAGGTTGCCTCCAAGACCTCGGATGTCGCCGGAGACGGCACTACCACGGCTACCGTCCTTGCTCTGGCGATATACCGCGAGGGTTCAAAAAACGTTACCGCGGGCGCGTCTGCTATGGAACTCAAGCGCGGCATAGACAAGGCCGTGGAGGTAGTCGTAGAGGAGCTTAAGAAGCTCTCCAAGCCCACGCAGGATAAAAAAGAAGTCGCCCAGGTGGGCACAATTTCCGCAAACAACGACCCGGCCATAGGCGACCTTATCGCCGAAGCGATGGACAAGGTCGGCAAGGACGGCGTCATAACCGTCGAGGAAGCGAAGTCCATGTCCACGTCGCTCGATGTCGTGGAAGGGATGCAGTTCGACAGGGGCTACCTTTCTCCCTATTTCGTAACGGATGCCGAGCGGATGGAAGTTGTGCTCGAAGACGCCCTTATACTTATCCACGAGAAGAAGATTTCTTCCATGAAGGACCTTCTGCCGATACTTGAGCAGATAGCCAAGTCCGGCAGGCCGTTCGTGATTATGGCGGAAGACATCGAGGGAGAGGCGCTGGCTACCCTTGTCGTGAACAAGCTCCGTGGGACGCTTAACTGCTGCGCCGTCAAGGCGCCCGGCTATGGCGACAGGAGAAAGGCGATGCTCGAGGACATAGCTGTCCTGACAGGCGGACAGGTCATATCCGAAGACCTGGGCCTGAAGCTCGAGAACGTGAAGATTACAGACCTTGGCCGCGCCAAGAAAATCCATGTGGACAAGGATAACACTACGATAATCGAGGGTGTGGGCGCAGCCGACAAGATACAGGGCCGTGTGAAGCAGATAAAGACCCAGATTGAGGAGACCACCTCCGATTACGACCGCGAAAAGCTTCAGGAAAGGCTTGCGAAGCTGGTTGGCGGCGTTGCCGTTATAAAGGTCGGCGCCGCGACCGAGACGGAGATGAAGGAGAAGAAGGCCCGCGTGGAGGATGCCCTGCATGCGACCCGCGCGGCTGTCGAGGAGGGCATCGTCCCTGGCGGCGGCGTGGCGCTCCTGCGCTGCGTCAAGGCGCTGGACAGCCTGAAGCTTACCGGCGACCAGAACATCGGCGTCAACATCATCAAGAAATCGCTTGAGGAGCCGATTCGCCAGATTGTCAACAATGCGGGCCTCGAAGGCTCGATAATAGTCCAGAAAGTCCGCGAAATGAAGACCACCGAAGGCTTTGACGCCGGATCGGAGCAGTATGTAGATATGATGAAGGCCGGCATCATAGACCCGACAAAGGTTACAAGGACCGCGCTGCAGAACGCGGCCTCAGTCGCATCATTGATGCTGACGACCGAGGCTATGATAACGGACCTGCCGGAAGAGAAGCCGGAACACGGCGGAGGAATGCCCGGCGGTATGGGCGGCATGGGCGGAATGTATTAAGCGTTGAAAAACGGGCCCTTCGACAGGAGGGCCCGTTTTTTTATCTCCTAATATACTTACTGACGCTTATAAAATATCAAGGTTATTTTTATTGACAAAATAGAGAAAACATATTAGCATTAGAAGTAATGGCTATTAAATAAGCGCCGCTTTTCCAAATCAGGGAGAAGCGGTCTCTTTATCTGTATCTTTCGGACAGGAGAGGAACTAATGGGGGAGAATGCTTTAAAAGTTACTTCAGGTAGTTGGGAACAGGATGTCCTCAAGTCGGATGGCTTGATTCTGGTTGATTTCTGGGCGGTATGGTGCGGCCCTTGCCAGATGGTGGCCCCCGTTGTGGAAGAGATAGCGGCTGAATACAAAGACAAAATGAAGGTATGTAAACTTAACACGGACGAAAATCCTGATGTCGCCAGCAAGTATCGTATCATGGGAATCCCGACGCTGATGTTCTTTAAGAACGGGGCGGCGGTTGACCAGGTCGTCGGTGCGGTGCCGAAGGCCCAGCTTAAATCGAAGATAGATTCACTGCTGGCATAATTTCCGGTTCCTATAAGCTGTAAAGCGGGCCTTATGAAGACTGTAGCACAGAAGATAAAAGACGCGATTACCAGGAAAGGGTTCGGCACCGTTAAGGAGTGCGCCCAGGTTCTGGGCCTTCCTTATGAACTGCTCCGGAAAGTTGTCGGCGAAGACCATATCCCCAAGGACGAGCAGTTGCTCGTATACGCGAAAAAGCTGGGGATAGAGCCAAAGGATCTTCTCTTCACCGCCTATCATCAGAAAGCCCCTTCAGATTTCAAGGAATATTTCGAGAAGAAGCTTATAAGGGAAACGCCGGCGCATTATAACAAGGTCCCCGTACTTACCTGGGTGCAGGCTGGCGGGTTCGCATCCGGCTCGGATAAATACCCTTATCCGGGAGTCGCCGAGGAATATGTCGAGACGGACCTTCAGAGCAAGTATCTCTTTGCGATGCGCGTAAAGGGTGACTCCATGGAGCCTCTTTTCCGGGAGGGAGAGGTCGTGATTATCGACCCGGAGATTCAGCCGCAGCCCGGGGATTATGTGATAATTAAAAACGACACAGAGGAAGAAGCTACCTTCAAACAACTCAAGAAATATCGCGGAGTCTGGGTAATGCACCCGCTTAACCCGAAATACGAAGATCATGAAATGACCAAGGAGATGCGGGTACTTGGGAAGGTAGTCCGAAAACAGATGGACTTTTAAGCTGTCTTTAGCGCAAATTCTGAAGAAAACAGAACCGCCGGATAGATTTCCGGCGGTTTTTTTATTTCCTTAGGCGGCTGAATATAATGCTATATTTAAAATATAGGGGAGGTGGCCATGGTTATATATTTTCTTTCCGTTGTCGCCGCCGTAACGCTCGGCGTTACGCCGTCCAGTCCCGCCAAACGGCAGCAGGTATATCCTGTGCCAGACGTATCGAAAGCCACGTTGATATTTGAAGAAAATCAGATTATAAGCGACAAAAAGCCGCCCACCGTAATCAACATCAGGACATATAAAAGCCCGGACGGGTCGGTTTTCAGGTCTTATTCCGTCGGAGGGCATATCTTCCGCTACGATGTGGGAATAAACGGCGCGCCGCCTTTTCAGTACAGGCTTATCGACGAGAAAGGTAACGGCGTTTTCACTAAAAAAGAGGCTATGACTGGCGAGATGACGGTTAAGGGACATAAAGGGAGCGAGGAATATTATATTGATTTAGGGCCGGAACCGGGTAAGGAATACAGATACAGCTATGAAAAAATAAGAAGGCCCGGGATAAGAGAACAGGCTGAGCTGCTTGAAGGACTTCCGATTTACATACCTCAGTGGGTATTGCTTAGGGGCGATCTGTTGAAATAACAACGGCTTGCAGATACTTTTCAAATTCGCCCATTGCCTTTTCGGCCTCGAGGCGGATAGGCTTGAGGCGGTAATAAAAGAATTCTTCTCAAGGAAAACGCTCGAAATTAACTGAAAGTGCTTAACATGGGGCGGAACTTCAAAAAATAGGCCCGGCAGGCGGGCCTATTTTTTAACGGATACCCGAAAATAACAGTTTACGCGGCCTTTTCTGCGCCGTTGTCGCAGTCCGAGCAGACGCCGTAGAAATCCGCATGTCTGTCCATTATTTTGAACTCTCTTGAAATATCCCTCGGAACTTCCAGGTCGAATTCCTTCCGCACGTTGATGATTTTTTTGCACCGGGTGCAAATAAGGTGGTGGTGCGGCTCAATCTCAGGATCGAAGTGCTTTCTCTCGCCGTCGATGTTCAGCTCGGTGACCTTGCCCATCTGCTTGAGGATCTCAAGCGTGTTGTAGACTGTGGCCAGGGACACCATGGGGTATTTCTCGAGTACAGCCGCGTAAATGTCCTCAGCTGAAGGGTGTGAACGGTTGCCTTCGAGATAAGCCATGATGGCGGCTCGCTGAGGGGTAAGCTTAAAACCCCTTTCCCGTTGTTGTCCCATTCCCATTTTGTACCTCTTATTAACGTTAATCATATAAAATTGATGCCATTTCAGGCGGGATTTGTCAAATCGAAGGTTTTATGGTTTTCGTTATTTTTCAACTTTCTGAATATCTCTTCGGCGACCTTCTTCGGCAGTTTCGGGACGTTCTCAAGGTCTTCCAGTGTCGCCTCCCTGATTGCGCGGAAGCTCCCGAAGTGCCTGAGAAGCTGCGTCTTTCTCTTTTTACCGATGCCATGGATGTTATCGAGCGGCGATGAAATCCCCTTTTTCTGCCGGAGTTTTCTGTGCTGGGTTATGGCGAACCGGTGCGATTCGTCCCGGACAGCCGCCAGCAGGTTTACCGCAGCCGAAGTGGGGGAAAGCACCCGCGCCTCGGACTCGCCGGGTTTGTATACGCGCTCGTAGGAACTCGCCTCACGTATTCCGCCGCCGAACTTCAGGCCCTTCTCCTTCGCCTTTGCAAGGCCGACTATATCGATTTCGTCCGTGTCGGCGCCTATGTCCAGAAGCGCCTCGAAAGCCGCGGAAAGCTGCCCCTTGCCCCCGTCGACCATTATCAGATCGGGCCACGGCCCGTTCTCTTCCATCAGCCGCCGATAGCGGCGGCTTACGACCTCCTTCATCATTGCGAAATCGTTCGCCTCCGGAACCGTCCTTATATTGAAATGCCTGTAGCCGGATTTCACGGGCTGGCACATCTCGAAGCTTACCATCGACCCGCAGGCTTCCATGCCGCCTGTGTTGGATATGTCGAACGCCTCTATGTTTCTCGGCAATTTACTGAGCCGAAGCTCGGACTTCAGCGCCATGAGGGTAAGCTCGCGCCCGGACTCCGTTTCCAGGTTCTGCCGCAGGGACTCGCGGGCGTTGTCAAGGGCCATCGCCATCACCTGTTTTCCGTGGCCTCTCTGCGGGTAATACAGGCTTACGTTCCTGCCGCGCATCTCCCGGAGGAATTCCTCGGCCAGGCCGCGCTCAGGAATCTCGTGCGATACCAGCACCTCCGGCGGGACTTCCTTGCCTTCAGTATAGAATTGATTTATAAAGTTTGACAGAAGCTCGTCTTCCGTCAACTCCAGGGCGTCGGAAAAGTAGAAATCCTTCCTCCCGATTATCTTGCCCTTGCGTATGAAAAGCGCCTGAATATCAGCCGCGGAACCCTCTTTAGCTACGGCGATTGCGTCCCTGTCTTCCATCCGGGGCGATATTATGCGCTGGGACTGTGTAGCCGCCTTGAGAGCGTAAATCCTGTCGCGGATATTCGCCGCCGCCTCGAAGTTCTGGGCGCCAGCTGTCTCCTTCATCCTTGCTTCGAGATTCCGGACAAGTTCCCTGTCTCTTCCGGAGAGGAACATCCGGACGTCCTCAACCATCTTCCAGTACTCCTCTTTCGTTATCATCTCTCCGCACGGCCCGGAGCAGCGCTTCATTTCAAACTGTAGGCAGGGGCGCTCAAGTTTGGTTCCCACGCCCTTTCTCCTGCACTTGCGCATGTTGAAAACGCGGTTTATGAACTTCAGCGTCTCCCACATGGGCGTGGTCGGGACGTAAGGCCCGAAGTACAGCGCGCCGTCCTTTTCTATCCTGCGCACCACACTCAGGGCCGGGAACTCCTCGTTTACGGAGAGCTTCAGGTAGGGGTAATTTTTATCGTCCCTGAGCACGACATTGTAGCGCGGCTTGTGCTTCTTGATGAGGTTGGATTCAAGGATGAAGGCTTCCATCTCCGAGGCCGTGACGATAGTCTCGAAATCGGCGATAAGCCCGGCCATCTGCGCCTTTCTGGGGTCCGGGTCGGGCGTGGACTGGAAGTATGAGCGCACGCGGTTTGCGAGTGACTTCGCCTTGCCGACGTATATTACGCGCCCCTTAGCATTTTTCATCATGTAAACGCCGGGGCGGTCGGAGAGGTGTTTCAGTTTCTCTTCAAGTGTCATAGCTAATATTGCACGCTCACCAGATACAGTCCCTGTCCCGGAGCGGTCGGGCCTGCCTTGGAACGGTCTTTTGCCTCCAGCATGGCTTTTACGTCGTCCGGAGCGAAACGGCCCTTGCCGACTTCCACCAGCGTCCCGACAACGGTCCGCACCATATGGCGCAGGAAACCGTCCGCCTCGAGAGAGAAGAAAATCCTGTTGCCGTCCGGCAGAATTTCAAGGGTGCGCAGTGTCCTGACGGGATTAATCGTATCGCTGTTCACGGCCCTGAAGGAAGTGAAATCGTGCAGGCCTATAAGGTGTATCGCGCCCTCTTTCATCGCCTCAAGGTCGAGCGGCACCGGGACGTGCCAGGAGTAATTTCGCTTGAGCGGCGAGGGGACGCGGCGATTCAGGATTATATATCCGTATTGCTTTCCCTTGGCGGAATAACGCGCGTTGAAATCCTCCGGGACTTCCGCAACCTCCAGCGCCCGCATCTCAGGGGGAAGGAAGTGATTCAACGCTCCCTGCCATGCGGCGGCGTCCATCTCAGAGCCGGTCTTGAAATTCACCGTCTGGCCGAGGGCGTGGACTCCGGCGTCAGTCCTGCCGGATGCGTTAACGCGGAGGTCTTCGCCGGATATTTTCCTGATAGCGGCCTCGAATTCTCCCTGAAGGGTGCGCCGGTTCGGCTGGAACTGCCATCCGGAGAAGCCCGTGCCGTCGTATTCGAGGATAATTTTTATATTTTTCATAAGGATTATTTTACAACAAAGGCGGGCGCATGTTCAACCGGTGTGGTTGGAAGTCATCTTGGCTTCTGGTATGCGGTCACGCTGGGGTTCCGGAGATATTTCTTTATGCCGTCGAATATGGCCTGGGCAATCTTCTGGCGGTATTCCGGCCTGGCCAGACGCGCCTCTTCCTCAGGGTTGGTTATGAAGCCGACCTCGGTGAGGATACTCGGCATACTCGCGCCATAGAGCACGAGGAACGGCCCCTGTTTTACCCCCTTGTTGTTCACGTCGTATTTCCGCAGGCCGGAAATCAGGCAGGACTGGACGCAATGGGCAAGCCTCAGGGAGTCGTCCCGCTTGCTGTCGAGGATTAGGTCTTTCAGTATGGCTTCGAGCGGGCCCATGCTCTTAAGCTCCGTCATATTCTCTCGCTCGGCCACTTGCATAATATGTCGGTCTTTCGTGAGGTTCAGAAGGTAAGTCTCGATGCCGTGCGCCGAGGGGTCTCTGCTTGCGTTGGCATGGATGGAAATGAAAAGGTCTGCGTCGTTCTGGACGGCGATGCCTGGCCGTTCGTCCAGGGGTATGAAGATGTCCCTGTCGCGGGTCATCACGACCTTGCAGTTGAAGTTCTTGCGGATGATTTTCCTGAGCCTGAGCCCGATGTCGAGCACCACGTTTTTCTCATACAGTCCATTGCAGCCGATTGCCCCGGTATCCTTCCCGCCGTGGCCGGGGTCTATGACTATCGTGCCTATGCCGCAGGATTGAGGCCTGGAGACGGGTTTTGCCGTGGCTGGCGCGGCGGCTGCGGCGGCTGCCGGAGCGGGCGCGATTTGAGCGGGAACGGGAACGGAGACCGCAGCGGGTTTCGGGGGTTCGGAACTTTCCTGTTTTGGCGAGGGAGAGGATATGTTTTTATATCCTGAAATGACCTGGCAGGCCGTGTTTATCGGCTGATTCTTTCCGCTTACGTCGATTATGAGCCTTGTCGGGTTCTGGAGCATCAAGGTCCTTGAGGACGCTATGCTTGCAAGGTCGAGCACTACACGCACGGTGTCGGCGTTATGCTGGCTTGCCCGGATTCTCCTTAAGACGCCGTCGTTTACATCGATTGAAACGTCCTTGTGGCCCTTCGGCAGGTAAGCGTCTTTCAGGTCGAAGAAGAGGCGGTCCGGGTTTTTCAGCCTGCCCGACGTATAACCTGCCTCGCCTTCCATGTCTATGACAACCCTGGTGTATCCTATGTTCGACCAGTGGCGGATTTCGTTTATCCGAACGAGCTTTTTAACGGTGTCCGCCGGGGTGGAATCGGCCCCCGGGGCGGCCTCCGGGACGTCTTTATGAGCCGCAGCGGGAAGCGAAGACGTGAGAATTTCATCGTTTACTGGGTGAGAAGCCTTTGAAAGGGTTATTACCCGCCCATGTTTGTTACCCTTCAATTGCGGACGTTCATATACTACTGAATCCGTCGATTTGCGGTCGGCGAGCCCGCCTGTGGCAATACCCAGGGCCTTCAGTCTTTTTCTCGCTTTTGCCGCCTCACGCGATTTCGGATAATCCCTTATGCATCTTAAATAGGCTTTCCCGGCCAGGACAAGATCGCTATGGACGCGCGATATTTTATACAGCCTCTCTCTCGCCTCGGCGCCGTAATAACTCGCCAGCCTACCGAATTTTGTGCCGTGCGAGGAAAACGAGATTTTGTCGAAGCGATTGATGCAGCCTTCCCATGCGCTCCTAAGCTTTTGTTTTTTCTTGTTTTTTATGAGACGGCTGTAACCAGTCCGCGCGACGGCGTACGCCCTGCGCGGGTTCGGCCTGGCAAAGGCCTGTTCCCGGAAAAAGGCTGACTGGGCAAGGATTAAAACGAATATAAACAGGTAAAAAAACGGCCTGCGGATGCGCATTATCACTCCCCGTGGTATCGCAAAAAGCGGTTTATTTTAACCCCTGCCCGCCGCCTAAGTCAACAGTGAAAACGAAATCATTTCCATTGAATAGACGGGCGTGCTATGATAAGCGAATATGTTTTCATGGCTTGGGAGGGTTTAATAACTTTGAGTATCCCCACGGTTGCGATAGTCGGCAGGCCTAACGCAGGCAAGTCCACGCTGTTCAACAGGATATTGAAAAAGAAGCTCGCGGTCGTCGAGGACATTCCCGGGGTAACCCGCGACAGGAATTATGCCGCCGCGGTTTACGAGGGAAGGCGCTTCACGGTTATCGATACGGGCGGTTTCGAGCCTGACGCGGGCCGCCAGGCCGCGGAAGGCGGCATCCTTTCGCAGATGAGGGAGCAGACCGAGCTCGCCGTGCGTGAGGCGGATATTATAATATTCATGGCCGACGCCCGCGAAGGCCTTTCCGCCGCCGACCAGAAGGTGGCCGAAGCGCTCAGGAAATCCGGGAAACCTGTGATATATTGTGTAAACAAGGTGGATGGCCCGAAGCTCGAAGGGGAAGTCTATGATTTCTATAGCCTCGGCGCGGACGAAATTTTCCCGGTTTCGGCGCTGCACGGCCCCGGTTTTACGGAACTTATGGCCCGCGTGCTGGAACTGCTCCCGCCGGAGACGGATGAGAAAGAGGACGAGGCCCCGGTATCCAATATTGCTATAATCGGCAGGCCGAACGTAGGGAAATCCACGCTTTTAAACGCACTTACGGGGCAGAAAAGAGCGGTTACAAGCCCCGTCCCCGGCACAACCGTTGACCCGGTCGATACACTGATAAAATTTTACGGCAAGACCTATAATTTCGTGGATACCGCCGGGCTCAGGAGCAGAGGGAAAATCGTTTCCGGGATAGAAAAATACAGTGTAATCCGTGCACTGAAGGCCGTGGAGCGATGCGACGCGGCTATACTCCTGATAGACGCCTTCGAGGGAGTTACGGAGCAGGACAAAAAAATAGGCGGCATAGCGCACGAGGAGGGGAAGGGAATAATCATCGCGCTTAACAAATGGGACTTGCTCGAAAAGGGCGGCAAAACGTTCGATGATTACGTTAAAAAAGTCCGGGAAGAGATGAAATATCTGGACTATGCGCCGGTGGTTGCAATATCGGCGCTCACGAAGCAGAGAATCGGGAAGCTCTACGAACTGGTAGACGAGGTTGTGGAACAGGGGAAAACGAGGGTGTCTACGTCGGAGCTGAACGAGATACTCGATTCCGCCGTCAGGGCGCAGGCGCCGGGGATGTTCAAGGGCCGCAGGGTGAAATTCTATTTCGGGACGCAGGTGGACGTATCTCCCCCGACGTTTGTCTTTTTCGTAAACCGCCCCGAAGGCGTCCACTTCTCCTATCTGCGCTACCTTGAAAACAGGTTGCGGGAGAGGCATTCCTTCGCCGGCAACCCGGTGAGGATTTTTCTTAAGAAACGCAAGCGGGAAGACGAGCGCGCGGCTTTTTGAACACAGGACCAGCAGGATTTGAAAACTGTAATTTCCGCATTCAGGCTGTATTTCAAGGACGGCTGCATTTATCTCTCCGCCGCCATATCTTTCTACGCCATTCTCTCTTTCGTTCCATTGATATTTTTCGTCATGCGCATCTTCGCAATGGCGCTTGGCAGTCACGTGGACATGCGCCAGGCGGTGATACAGTTCGTTCATAGCGCGTATCCGGTCATCGGCCCCGGCCTTGGGAGCGAGATAGACCGCATGGCCGCATGGCGCGGCGCGGGTTCGATAAGCTTCGTAATATTCCTCTGGGTCGGAAGCCTCGTTTTCAGCTCCATCGAGTATTCCGTAAACCGCGTCTTCCGTTCGTTAAACCGTCTGCGTTTCTTCAGTTCGAGACTTATGTCCTTTGCGCTCGTGATATTTTCAGGGCTGCTTTTTACGGTGTCTTTCTGGCTGACCTACATACCAACCTTCATCCGTAAGCACGAGGATGTCTTCGGCTCGTCGAAGGCATTGCCGTTTCTTACCGTAATCCTGCTCGTGAAGGCCGTCCCGATGGTTCTGACATGCGTTTCTTTCACGCTTCTGTATCTTCTGCTCCCAAGGAGAAAAATAGGTATAAAAGAGGCTGCGACGGGCGGGATAGTCGCCGGCCTGCTCTGGGAGGCGGCAAAGATTTTCTTTGCGTGGTATGTCGGGAGGATGAAAACGCTCAGCCTGTACGGTTCGTTTACGACGATTATACTGTTTATGGTATGGATATATTATTCCGCGACAATCTTTCTTCTGGTTGCCGAGGGCCTGTATGTGCGTGAGCGCAGAAAACATAGAATCGGCTTGAAAAAAAATCCGTAAGATTATAAAATCAGTCTTACGCATTCCGTGTAACTGAAAAATTCCTGGAGCAATATGGTATTAATAAATTACGCCACCAAGGAAATCGTCGCCAAGATAGTCTATTACGGCCCCGGACTTTGCGGCAAGACTACCAATCTTCAGCATATCTACACCAAGATGAATCCGAAGAAGCGCGGGAAGATGATCTCCCTCGCCACGGAGGCGGACAGGACGCTCTTCTTCGATTTTCTGCCGGTGGAACTCGGTATGGTGCAGGGTTTCAAGGTCCGCTTCCAGGTATACACGGTTCCTGGCCAGGTCTTCTACAGCGCCACGAGGAGGCTTGTCCTGAAGGGCGCCGACGCAGTAGTCTTTGTTGCCGATTCCCAGACGGATGTCATATCGAAGAATTTGGAGAGTCTCGAGGACATGAAGCTGAACCTCCAGGAAAACGGCCTTGACCCGGAAAGCATGCCCGTAGTGTTCCAGTGGAACAAGCGCGACCTGCCGAATATTATAGATACGGCTTCGCTCGACGAAAAATTAAACTACCGTAAGGCCCCTACTTACGATGCCTCCGCCGTAAGCGGCGAGGGGGTAATGGAGACCTTCAAGGGGGTAATATCCCTCCTCATAAAGGATCTGAAACGCAAGCACACGCTTCTCGACTCCGGGATAAAGGAACTTCCGCCGGATATATTCGAGACAAAGGCCCCGGAAAATCCTCCGGAAAAGGCTTACGAGCTGGAGCTTGGTTCCTCCGTACGCGAAGATTCTGATAAATCCGGTAAGAATGAGCCGGAATCCATACTTGATAAAATGGAGTCGATTACTCTTTCGGACGTCGTCCAGGCAGAGGTCTTCTTCGATAACATGCGACAAGGCAGTGAATCGGCGGAGGCTAAACTCAAGGCCCAATCAGCCGTGGCGGGGGGAGCCGTGGACCTGTCCGACGCCTCGGGAGAGTTCGAGATAGAACATGAAAGGGTAGAGTCTTCCGTGGAAAATGCCAAAACCGCGCCATCTCAAAAAACCACTCAGGAGCCGGTTATGGAAGCGGCGACAAACAGACCTGTTTTTGATATAATGCCATTAATCGAACATATTACGAAACTTGAGGAAGGAATGGCGGCTCTTGCGCGCGAAGTGGCGGGCTTAAAGGAAAAGGCAGGCTCTGCGCCGGAAGCCGGGATTGACACGGTGAAACTCGATGAAGGCCTTGCGGCGATTTCGCGGGAAATAGCCGGTTTAAAAGATCAGAAGAAGAAAGCGGCCCCGGAGGTTGACGCCCGCGCTCAAGGTGAATTAATCGAGCGCAAGATAAAAGAGTCGTTCGAGGGGCACGACCAGTTCATGCTGTCGGTGCTTGAGAATGTGCGCGAGCTGAAAAAGAATATGTCCGACCTGAACGACAAGCTGGATGACGCGTTTAAGAATCTTGGCGGCGGTACGGGTTCCCAGAAAAAGAAATGGTTCTGAAAAACACGTAAGGAGCGGATGGTATGATGGAGCCGGTAATGTGCCCGTTTTGCGGCGGGAGTGAACTCATAGAAGAAGAAGAGTCGGAGATGGAGACCGACGAAGAATACTGGGTAATATACCACTGGCGCTGCCAGGACTGCGGCGAGGGCTTTGAAAAGATAATCGCGCGCCCGCTCTCGGAATCTTTCGAGGAGATGGAAGACGACGAGGGGCCGCTCTGGAGCTGAGATTTCCACGCAGGCTAAAAGCCGCAATTTTCAGGCCGGCGATAACCGTATGGGAAAAGCATACCATTCATAAAAAGTCATTGATATTTTCATAAAAACTTTTTATTTTAAAAATCCTTTGATTTCCCCTTGACACGTTCCGGCTTTTGGAATAATATACCGGACGGTCTGATTAATCCTGTCATTAGTTTTATAAATACAGTCAAGGCAAAACGAGTTTTTCTGGAGGTTTGTTTTGACGCAGGCGCCCGGAACGCTTTTCCCGCTTGAATACTGGCCCGTCGTACTCTACCTGGCCGTAGCCTTCGCTTTCGGCGTCCTTACTATATCCATAGGCATACTCCTGAGGCCAAGCCGGCCTGATCCTTCAAAACTGTCCCCTTATGAATGCGGATGCCCACCTGTTGGCGACGCGAGGGAGCAGTTTTCGGTACGTTTCTATATCATCGCGATGCTCTTCGTCCTGTTCGACCTCGAAGCTGTTTTCATGTATCCCTGGGCGATTACATTCAACAGGCTTGGTCTGTACGGTTTTATCGAAATGCTTGTTTTTATCGCGATACTCCTTGTCGGTTATTTTTATGCCTGGAAAAAGGGAGCTCTCGAATGGGACTGATAGAAGGACGCTTCGAGGATAACTTCATCACCACGAGAATCGACTGGCTGATTAACGCCTCGCGGGCGTACTCTATCTGGCCCATGACGTTCGGGCTGGCCTGCTGCGCTATAGAAATGATACACGCCTACGGCGCGCCGCAGATGGACTTTGACCGCTTCGGCGTCATACCGCGCGCCACGCCACGCCAGTCGGACCTCATGATCGTCGCCGGCACGCTCACCAAGAAGATGGCCCCGGTCTTAAGGAAAGTCTACGACCAGATGCCGGAGCCGAGGTGGGTTGTGGCTATGGGAAGCTGCGCCTGCACCGGGAACATCTACCAGACATATAGTGTCGTCCGGGGCGTGGATCAGATAGTCCCGGTGGACGTGTTCGTTCCAGGCTGTCCGCCCAGGCCGGAGGCCCTGTTTTACGCTATCAAAAAACTCCAGGACAAGATAATGACCGGCAGATACGTGCGAAAGCCTTTGTTTGCCGAGAAGGGATAATCGAGCCTTTGCATCCCGATAATATTATTGAGCAGATAAGGGAGAGGTTTCCGGACGAAGTAACCGGTTCCGGAAGCCAGTTCGGGCAGAGCTGGGGCGTCCTGAAACGGGAAAAGCTGGAAGAAATATGCCGCTTTCTGAAGGAAGACCCGGATGTAAGGATGGATTATCTGATAGACATTACCGCAGTGGACTGGCTTCCAAAGGCTGGCGGAGCGGCCCCGCTTCCGAGATTTGAAGTTGTATACAACATGCACTCCATGCTGCACGGCCATCGAATCCGCCTCAAGGTGCCGGTGGAGGACGATGGAGACCCCTGGGTGCCTTCCGTATCGGGCGTCTGGAAGACCGCCTGCTGGCACGAAAGAGAGACATTCGACCTGTTCGGAATCATTTTCCGCGGCAATCCGGACTTAAGAAGGATTCTTTTGCCGGACGACTGGGAAGGCTATCCGTTAAGAAAAGACTACCCTGTCGAAGGCCCGGAATGGAGTTTCAAGCCCTGGCCGGAATAATGGCCAAAGGGGCGGGGACTTCTTGGTTTGCATGAAATATATTAAGAACAAGCAAATATAAATGCCGCTTACGACAAAAGAAATAACCATTAACATGGGGCCTCAGCACCCCAGCACGCACGGCGTTTTACGGCTCGTGCTGGAGCTTGACGGCGAGGTTGTCGTTTCCTGCACCCCGCATATAGGCTACCTCCACAGGGGTTCGGAGAAGCTTGCCGAGGCCAGGACATACCAGCAGATAGTCCCGCTTACGGATCGTTTCGATTACCTCTCCTGCGGAAATAATAATCTTGGATATGCAATCGCGGTAGAAAAACTCATGGGCATCGAGGTTCCGGAGCGCGCGGATTACCTTCGCGTGATAGTCGCCGAGCTGTCCAGGCTCTCGGCGCATCTGCTCTGGCTTGCCACTCATGCCGCGGACATAGGCGCAGTTACAGTGCTCCTGTACTGCCTCCGGGAGAGGGAAGAGATTCTGAACCTGTTCGAGCTCCTCACCGGCGCGCGGCTCACGGTATCCTACGTCAATATCGGCGGTGTAAGGCGGGACGCAACCCCTGAGTTCTTCCGCCGCACGAAAGAATTCATGGCCGAGATGCCAAAGAGGATACAGGAATACAACACCCTGATAATGGAGAACCGCATCTGGCTTGGCCGCACGAAGGGCATCGGCATAATATCATATGAAGAGGCTATCGACTGGGGCCTTACAGGCGGGTCTCTCCGTGGTTCAGGTGTAAATTACGACCTGAGAAAGGTCATGCCTTACGCGGCTTACGAGAAGCTCAAGTTCGAAGTTCCTCTGGGCCATGTGGGTGATGTTTACGACCGGTACATCGTGCGCATGGAGGAGATGAATCAGTCCATTGCCATGATAAACCAGTGCATGGAGGACATCCCGGATGGCCCTTATAAGGCCGACATCCCGACGGTGAGCCTTCCGCCGAAAGACCGCGTTATGCAGGACATCGAGACGCTGGTCCATCACTTCGTCCTTGTGTCGAAAGGGTTTCCGGTCCGGAAGGGCGAGATATACGCCGCCGCGGAGGTGCCGAAAGGGGAACTCGGTTTCTATATCGTTTCCGACGGCTCGGAAAAGCCTGTTCGCATGAAAGTGCGCTCTCCGAGCTTCGTGAACCTCTCCTGTCTGCCGAGGATGGTCAAGGGGCACATGATTGCGGACATCGTCTCCTGCATCGGGAGCATCGACATAGTCCTGGGAGAGGTGGACAGGTAAGCAAATTAAGAAATTCCGTCGTCCCAGAATATTTCAGTAGGGGACCCAGGGTTTAAATTCCCGGATTCCCGCTTTAGCGGGAATGACAATAATGCAAGCTGGCTGTCTCCGTTCTCCCTCTCCCTTGATGGGAGAGGGATGGGGAGAGGGTGAAAAAATACAAAATGGTCACGCTAAGCGAAAACACGCTACAGGAAATTGAAAAGGCCGCATCCAAGTATGTGGATAGGAAGAGCGCGCTTATGGCGGCGCTCTGGGCCGCACAGGCCGAGTTCGGCCAGCTTTCGCCCGATGTCATCAGGGCTGTGGCGGAGGTAATCGGCGTTTCGAACGCGCACGCCCAGGGGCTTGCGACATATCACTCTCTCTACTGGAAAAAGCCTGTCGGCAAATACGTAATAATGCTCTGCACCAATATCGCCTGCACGCTTATGGGCGCGGAGACACTGCTTGAGCACCTTGAAAAGAAGCTCGGAATACACGAGGGCGGGACGACACCGGACGGAAGGTTCACACTCCAGGAAGTAGAGTGCATAGGCTCCTGCGGCAACGCTCCGGCAATGGTAATAAACGAGACATTCTATTACGACCTGACGGCTGAGAAGATAGACGGGATACTGGAAGGTTTAAAATAAACTTGGAAAAGATTCTCCTTAAAAACGCCGACGTCCCGAACATAAACGATGTAGATGTCTATATCGCGCACGGCGGCTATAAATCCCTCGACAAGATATTCCAGATGGGCCCTGCCGCCGTTCTGGAAGAGGTAAAGCGCTCAGGCCTGAGGGGCAGAGGCGGCGCATGGTTCCCGGCGGGAATGAAGTGGCAGTTCTGCGTAGAGGTCAACAAGTTCCCAAAATACCTTATAGCAAACGCGGACGAGGGCGAGCCGGCGACGTTCAAGGACAGGCCGTTCCTCGAGAAAGACCCGCACCAGCTTATCGAGGGTATGATAGTCTCCGCGTACGCTATCGGCGCATCCAAGGGTTATATATACCTCCGGGGCGAATACCCGACAGGCTATAAAGTATTGAACGCCGCAATAGACCAGGCGTATAAAAAGAACCTGCTCGGCAATAACATAAAAGGCACGGACTTCTCTTTCGATCTCGCAGTGCATCGTGGCGCGGGCGCGTATATCTGCGGCGAGGCTTCGGCGCTTATTGAGTCCCTGGAGGGCAAGCGCGGCCAGTTCCGCGTCAGGCCGCCTTACATGGCCACGCACGGCGCGTTCGGAATGCCTACGGTCGTAAATAACGTCGAGACGCTTGTGAACGTATCGCACATAATCAACGGCGGCGCGGATTGGTGGAGTTCGATAGGCTCAAAGGACTCGCCAGGGCCGAAGGTCTTCGGTATAAGCGGGCACCTGCAAAAGCCGGGGCTTTATGAACTGCCTATGGGCGTTACGCTAAGAGAACTGATATACGAGCACGGCGGCGGAATAAAGGACGGCAAAGAGCTGAAGGCCGTTATACCCGGCGGCGTGTCCACGGCTATGCTCACGCCTGAGCATCTCGACATCAAGATGGACGTGAAGTCGCTTCAGACTGCCGGTTCCGCGATAGGCTCCGGAGCCACGACCGTGATGAGCGAAGACGCCTGTGTAGTCCACATGGTCTGGCGCGCGATGGCGTTTTTCTACCACGAGTCCTGCGGTCGCTGTACCCCGTGCAGGGAAGGCACGGACTGGATGGTGAAGATTCTTGCGAGGATTGAGAACGGTGAAGGCAGGATGGAAGACCTGAAAATCCTCGAAGACGTCTGCCACACCATACACAACAACTGTTTCTGCCCGCTCGGCGAGGGTGCGGTCAACCCGGTGCTTTCGGGCCTTAAATATTTCAGGGCGGATTTTGAAGAGCATATCAGGACGCGCGGATGCCCGAAGGGATTAAGGGCGAGGGCGAGGCACTAGAGAGAGCATGATAAACATAAAGATAAACGGCATACCCCTTGCGCTTGAGAAGCCGATGAACATCATCGAGGCGGCGGCGAAGGTCGGCGTTCACGTGCCGCATTTCTGCTACCACAAAGAGCTCTCGATATATGCCGGGTGCAGGATATGCATGGTGGAGGTAAAGGGCAAGCCGAAGCTTCTCCCGGCATGCGCGACGGCTGTCTCCGACGGCATGGAGATAATAACCGAGTCGGAGAAAATTACAAAGTCCAGGAGAGGCGTGTTGGAGCTTCAACTCACACACCACCCTCTGGATTGTCCGGTCTGCGACAAGGGCGGCGAGTGCGCGCTTCAGGATTACGTCTTCCGCTACGGCGCGGACCGCTCCCGTTTCATAGAAAAGAAACGCGAGATACCGGTTAATTACGAAAACCCGCTTATCGAGCGCAATATGGAACGCTGCGTGAGTTGCAAGCGCTGTGTCCGCATCTGCGCCGAAGTCCAGGGCGACTGGGTTCTCTCGGACATGAACCGTGGTTCCCGCGTAACGATGGAATCATTTTGCGGGGACGAGGCGGAGTGTGTCCACTGCGGGCACTGCCTTTCCAACTGCCCCGTCGGCGCTATCCAGAGCAGGCTGAGCAAAAACATAATACGCCCCTGGTTCGTAGAGCGCGAGGCGGAGACCATCTGCCCGTATT
>DAHWTK010000189.1 GCA_027328825.1 Nitrospirota bacterium | reverse complement strand
AGGATTGAAACTACAACCGCTTTTGCCGCCCATAGTAAGGCGGCTGTTGCACCCGGTCTTTGCACCGGGTGAGGATTGAAACAAGATGCGCTCGCCGGATTTGTCCGTTATCTTCGTTGCACCCGGTCTTTGCACCGGGTGAGGATTGAAACTTGTCAAGCAGATAAAACCGCTCGGTTCCGGGTAGTTGCACCCGGTCTTTGCACCGGGTGAGGATTGAAACAGTCTGGCTCGGCGCCCAGCCCGGCGCGGTTACGGGTTGCACCCGGTCTTTGCACCGGGTGAGGATTGAAACTCGCTTCCGTCGCCGTTCTATGGGCGCAGCTTCAGGTTGCACCCGGTCTTTGCACCGGGTGAGGATTGAAACAACATTGCCAGGGCGCTCAGGGCCAAGGGCTATGGTTGCACCCGGTCTTTGCACCGGGTGAGGATTGAAACACAAAGGCGATGATGAAGTTCAGGAGCGTAAGCGTTGCACCCGGTCTTTGCACCGGGTGAGGATTGAAACTCTTCATCGGCAACACAACCGGGCGTCGGCGCGCAATGTTGCACCCGGTCTTTGCACCGGGTGAGGATTGAAACACAAAAGACGCGGCGCGGGAAATTGTCGCGGCGCTGTTGCACCCGGTCTTTGCACCGGGTGAGGATTGAAACATTGTAACGGCGTCGTCTCAGGATGCCGTCCTCCTGGTTGCACCCGGTCTTTGCACCGGGTGAGGATTGAAACGTTATATAGATATTCCCCTGCTGGCTTCCGAGGCTGTCGTTGC
>DAHWTK010000188.1 GCA_027328825.1 Nitrospirota bacterium | reverse complement strand
AGGAAGGCCTTCAGGTCGGAGCGCTGATGCGCAAACTCCTTTTGGCCGCTGCTTATGAATATTTTCAGACGGGTAGCGGGCATGAGCTATCCTATAACATTATCTGTCCGAGGTCAAGACAACGGGGGTTGCGAAGCAGCTTGTTCAAAAAATTACATCTGGTTTCCCCATGTAACACAGCAATAATAGCTACTATTTACTGTGCGGTTTTTGTGCGGTTGATACCGTAAAAAAGGGGATAACACCGTGTAAGATGTTATCCCCATGATTACAGTTTTTCCAATGTTTTCAAACAGTAACAAACACCATGCAAAACTGGCCGGGCCGCCCGATAGCCTTCACACGGCAGGGGTCGCTGGTTCGAAACCAGCATCGCCTACCATTTTAAATCAAGGACTTACGAGTTATCGTGAGTCCTTCTTTTTTGCCAAAAAGCCCAAATGTAGCAAAATTGTAGCGGTTTATCAATCTCGTGAGGGCAGTCTGGACTGCCATACAAAAAGATGTGTTCTATCCCATAGAGAGCTACATGTGTGACGGATGCCAGTTTAAGGAATATTGCCGTAAATAGGAGTCTTTTCCTTCAGCCCCCGCGATTGCAATACGGGGGGGTTCTTTTCCCTTATCAGGAGGTAATTATGAATATACTCACGGCATTAACACAGGAGCAGCTGGCTGCTGTCCAAGCTCCGTCAGGCGTAAATCTCGTTCTGGCGATTCCGGGGTCGGGCAAGACTGCTGTATTCTGTCACAGGATTGTTTACCTCGTCCAGGAAGCC
>DAHWTK010000187.1 GCA_027328825.1 Nitrospirota bacterium | reverse complement strand
TCTCTGACGCCGGCGATCTCGCATCCCGCTTCGTGGCTCAGCTGCCGTACACTCCGACTCCGGCACAGCTGAGGGTGGTGGGTGAGATCGCCATGGACATGGCCTCCGCAGTTCCCATGCACAGGCTCCTGCAGGGTGACGTCGGGGCAGGCAAGACCATGGTGGCGGTGGCAGCGGCCCTTTTCGCGATCCAGTCCGGCTTCCAAGCCGTGCTGATGGCGCCCACCGAGGTCCTGGCCGAACAGCATTACCTGGGGATCTCGCGGCTTTTGGCAGGACTCGAGGTTGATGCCGACGCGGAATGGGGGCTATTTGGCGACAGCCGCCGGCCGCTCAACGTCGATCTGCTCACCAACAAGGTGACCGGCTCCCGCCGCAAATCGCTGCTCTCCGAGCTCTCGGCGGGCGGGGTGGACCTGCTCATCGGAACCCACGCCCTGCTTTCAGAGGGGGTGGAGTTTGGCAGGCTCGGCCTGGTGGTCGTGGACGAGCAGCATCGTTTCGGCGTCGAGCAACGGTCGCTTTTGAGGGAGCGCTCCCGCGATCGGCAGGAGCTCGAACCCGATGTGCTGGTCATGACCGCCACCCCTATTCCCCGGACGGCAGCCATGACGATCTTCGGCGACCTGGATTACAGCGTGCTCGACGAGCTTCCCCCGGGCAGGACGCCAATCCGCACGCGCTGGGCGCGCAACGCGGAGGAGATCGACAAGGTCTTCGCACGCCTGGAGCGCGAAGTGGCAGCGGGCCGCCAGGCCTACATCGTCTGTCCCCTGGTGGAG
>DAHWTK010000186.1:515-785 GCA_027328825.1 Nitrospirota bacterium | reverse complement strand
TGTCCCTGTTATTATTTAAAATAAAATAAAGAGCCGTTGCAGCAAGTAGACATAACGCTAATGAAGTACCATTAACCTTACCTTTATAGGTTAGAATAAATAAACCAATTAAGACGGTTGCTAAAATTAATGTGGGCATTCAGCTTTTACCATTAGTTTCTTTCGCGAGTTTCATAGTTTCAAAATTATATGTCATTAAAATCCGCCACGCCACAAAAAAATGGTAAAAGCGGATTCTTCGCGTCGCTCAGAATGACAAACAAAATTCCT
>DAHWTK010000186.1:0-505 GCA_027328825.1 Nitrospirota bacterium | reverse complement strand
CGCTGGAGCCTGCCCTGAGCGAAGTCGAATGGGCGGGAATGACGTTACCCTCTCCCGGCCTTCGGCCACCCTCTCCCATGCCAGGGATAGGGTTAAGGCTTTCACCCCTCGCCCTTTTATGGGAGAGGGGCCGGGGGAGAGGGTGCAACAAAAAAGGGGGCCGCTTTTAACAGCCCCCTTGGGTTCGATAATATTGCGGGGTTTGTCTCGTCCCCCTTGCCCGGTTTACCTCTTGGAGAACTGGAAGCGCTTCCTTGCGCCCGGTCTGCCGTATTTCTTGCGCTCAACGGCCCTGGGGTCGCGGGTCAGGAGGCCCGCCTTCTTCAGCGCGGCGCGGACATCGCCGTCCACCTCGAGCAGGGCCTTGGAGATGCCGTGCCGAAGCGCCCCCGCCTGGCCGGACGTGCCGCCGCCGGAGACCAGGGCGTTTACGTTGAACCGACCGACCATGTTTGCGACTTCGAGCGGCTGGTTTATGATCATCCGCAGGACTTCGCGTCCGAAG
>DAHWTK010000185.1 GCA_027328825.1 Nitrospirota bacterium | reverse complement strand
TGTGCGCCATCACCGCCGCGACCATCCCCGAGGCCGCCCAGACGTGGAGCGCGCGCATCAGCCAGCCGCCGGGAAGTTTGCCGTCGATGAAGCGGATGGTATGGTATGCCTCCGAGGCCGAGGGGATGTAGTAGAACGACAGGACGACGCCGGTGAACGTGAGGACAATCAGGAAGAAGAACGCTATACCGCCAAGGCAGTAGAAATATGTGACGCCTTCCGGGAGCGGGCGCTCGAATATTCGGCGGTAGTGGCGGCTCAGCCTCAGGCGATTGTCGATTATGGAAAATAAATTAATCATACCGTTTTCCCCCTCTTAAGTTAAGAGGGGGAGCAAGGGGGCGTTATGAAAGTCAAATGTAGGTCCCTCCGCTTCGGTCGGGACGACAAGCTTAATTCATTGCCGGCTTCCTTATCCCCACCTGTATGTATGCCCCGGCGATGCGCACGGGGAGCCTTGCAAGCGGCGCGGGCGGGGGGCCGGAGATGTTCTTTCCGTTCCCGTCGTATCTCCCGCCGTGGCACGGGCAGACGAACTGGTCTTTAATTCTGTCGTAGTTCACGATACAGCCGAGGTGCGAGCATACCGCGGAAAGGGCGATGATATTGCCGTCCGGGGTTCTCTTCACGAACACGCGGGCGTCCGGCCTTCCGCCCTTCTCAAGGGATAAGTCAACTCTCTTTACACCCGCCTCGGGCATGTCCGGGAGCATTACCGCGTCCACGAACACCGGCGGTGCGGGCGGCGTCTTATGCAATGCAAGCCTGAGAAGCGGATAGACTGCG
>DAHWTK010000184.1 GCA_027328825.1 Nitrospirota bacterium | reverse complement strand
CCGCAAGCTGGGCCATGCCTTCGACAAGAAAGACCTGCGGGTACCCGGACGCCGGGGCAAAGGACGTATCTGCGGAAAGCTTCTTTACGGCTGTGGCGGATTTTCCGGGGTTCAGTTCGACGATCCTGTCAAGCATCACGAACGGATATGAATGCGGTATTGCCTTGCTCAGGTCCAGGGGGTGGTTCATTTGTGAGTCTCCGCGCTAACGTTGGATTACTGCGGACTCAAAATAATTTATTGTAGCCCGTAAAATATAAATACGCAAGTGGTTTTTAAGTGGGCGCGCCTGTCATTCTGAGCCTGTTCGGCTCCGCCAAAGAATCCGCTTTGTCATAACGCCCCCTCTATCCCCCTCTTAATCTTAAGAAGAGGATGAAGGTAAAGCCGCCGAAGAACCCGCTTTTATCTGATTTCGTAGCTGCCCGATTCATCGGGCGCTTTTAACCCGCCCCATAAATGGGGCAGCTACAAAAATATAACACCCTGGATTCCCGACAGAACCATTCGGGAATCTCCAATATTGTTTGCTCATACTGCAAAACTAACATTAAAGAGCAAATATCATCGGTAGGAACAGTTCGCTATCCAGAGCGCTTCCGGATTAATCTTCAACATGTCTATTATTAAGATAAAAATTGAAAAATTTAGCGTTTTCCCGCCGGTATGGAAAACACTGCAAAAACGGCCATTTTCAGCCGGTTTTATGCCGCTTCCGCCGGGCGGAGAAGACATGCGGCTTTTACGGGAAATACGGGATTACGCTTGATTTACAAGGAGTTACAATATCCATAAA
>DAHWTK010000183.1:566-800 GCA_027328825.1 Nitrospirota bacterium | reverse complement strand
TTATCCGGTAGTAATCGCGGGCCTTGGCGGCCTTTGTAATACCCGCGGCATGGAATATGTAATCCACACCCGCTACAGCCGCCGATAAACCGGCTGCGGCCTCGGTATCTCCCTGAACCGTCTCCACATCCAGCCCGGCGAGCCATTTAAGCTGCCCGGGGTCCCGGACAAGGCACCTCACTTCAAAACCCTTCTTCAGGAGGGCCTCGACAAGATGGCTGCCTATGAAGCCCG
>DAHWTK010000183.1:0-556 GCA_027328825.1 Nitrospirota bacterium | reverse complement strand
CTGGTCGATTACGGCGTAATTGCCGTCCATATCGTGAACCTACAAGATGGCTGCCTATGAAGCCCGTCCCTCCCGTAACCAGTGCCTTCATCGGCTGATTTTATAATCTTTCGTCATGCTTTGCAAGATAAAAAACCCTGCGTTGCCATGCCGAGCCTTTGCCCTGAGATTAAAAAGAATTAATGACTAAATTAATATTGATTATGGTATCTTTATCTTAACTTAGTAGGTTATATATAATAACAACTTATTTAAGGACAGGCAGGTGGTATATGAGCATCGACCAGAGGTTTTACTGTAGAATACCTTATGCCGGGGATGTGGTGGTTAACGGAGCGATCCACGCAAAAGGCTCTAATATAAGCGAAGAAGGCATGTATGTATTTACGGGCCGGCCATTTGTCCCGGGGAGCACGGTGAGGGTCGAGTTCAGCTTCGGCGGCAGAAAGTTCTCCACTGCGGCCATTGTAAAGAGTTGCGACGGTTCCATAGGGATGGGGTTGAATTTTGCGGATTTGAGTGACGTCGAGCGCGAATATATCCGGCGTTATGTTGA
>DAHWTK010000182.1:298-807 GCA_027328825.1 Nitrospirota bacterium | reverse complement strand
TATTTTATCAAAGATAAAAACGGGCGGAATCCTTCTTGCCTTATTTTTACTTTTTGCCGCATCTGCCTTCGCCTTCCCGCCCGGCGTCCTCCCGGATCCGGCGCTCACTCCCGGGGTGGTGGACCCGGCCGTCACCCAGGGAAACATCCATAGCACTATCTGCGTCAATGGCTACGCAGCCGCGCACCGGCACGTAACCATCGAGGAGAAAAAAGAAGCCCTCGCCAGGTACAGGCACAAATATCCGAAATGGCACAGGCCGCCGTATGAATTCGATCACCTTATTTCGCTGGAGCTGGGCGGCGCGAACGATATCAATAATCTCTGGCCGGAGCCGATGTCTCTCCCCTCGCCCTCCGGGAGAGGGGCGGGGGTGAGGGAGAATCTCGGGGCCCGCGCAAAAGACCAGGTGGAAGATTATCTCCATCGCCAGGTCTGCGCCGGCCGCATTCCCCTGAAGGACGCCCAGAAGGAAATCAGGGCGGACTGGACGAAGGTATATAAGGAGA
>DAHWTK010000182.1:0-288 GCA_027328825.1 Nitrospirota bacterium | reverse complement strand
AAGCATGGCAAATAAGCCCCGCCTAAAAAAGGCGGCGAAAGAGATCGAGGCGCTGTGCCGCAAATGCGCCCGGCAGTGCAAGCTCACCGTGAACCCGCTCGACCCGCTTGAGCGCTGCGGGGGATTCAAGGCACAGTGAAACGGGTCCTCGACCATATCAGAGACCACATGTTAAGCGGAATGGAAAGCCATCCTGTGATCAATCTGAAAGATCTCCGCAAGTCCGAATGGAGCATCGAGTTCGAAAACCTCATGAGGAACCGTCTGATATTCGGGGCCTATCGTTAC
>DAHWTK010000181.1 GCA_027328825.1 Nitrospirota bacterium | reverse complement strand
GATGTTCAAATACTTCCCCGGGAACCTCGCGTTCATAGGCGTGGCCGTGATTCCGGCGGCCATTTTACTGCTTGTCTTCGCCCTTCCGTTCCTCGAAAAGACGCATTCCAGAAGGCTTCGGGACAGGAAAATTTCAGCCGTCGCCGCGGCTGTCCTTCTTGTCTCTTGCGTCGTCCTGACCGTCCTGTCGTATTTCTGATTCTCTGATATACTTTTCATAATTCCTTCATCCCCCTCTTAAGATAAGAGGGGGACAGAGGGGGCGTTATGAACCAGGAGGTGCATCATGCCGGTATACGTGACGCTTTACAAGTTTACGGAGCAGGGCGTAAGGAACATCAAGGACTCGCCGAAGAGGGTGGAGAAAATAAAGGAGGAATTCAAGAAGGCCGGGGCGAACATCAAGGAGTTCTACGCGCTGATGGGGCAGTATGACACCATGATAATCGCCGAAGCGCCGAACGAGGAGATCATCACGAAGCTGAACCTGATGGTAGACGCTGCCGGGAACGTGACCTCCCAGACTATGCGCGCATTCAGCGAGAACGACTGGAAGAAGATGGTTCAGGAGGCGGCGCAGTGGACATCTGAGCTTGCGAAGGCGGCGTAAAAGCGGTGGCTCGGAGGCATTCCTTCCGGAATCTCAGTATTCGCTAATGATGCGGAAACCGCTAACTACTTTTTTACGCTCAAGATGATATTCCTCCAGGAACGCCTCCTCCGCCTTTCCTTTCCAATTCCTCGATCTTAAGCTTCAGGAGCGCGACTTCCTGGCTCAGGGTCTTGTTGCGTTCCGAGAGCCTGGATA
>DAHWTK010000180.1 GCA_027328825.1 Nitrospirota bacterium | reverse complement strand
GAACCTGATTTCCTTCGAAGAGGCCGCCGCGCGCTCCACGATGCTGGATGAGTTCCTTTCGACCGTGAAGAAGGAAAATAAAACTCAAACTCCCATTTCGAGGAGGTGACCAGGATGGCTACCGTTTTTCAGTGGTCTGGCAAAACCAGGGCGGGCACGGCCGAAGGCGGAGAGATGGCCGCCGGATCCAGGGAGGAAGTCCTGACCAATCTTCGCAAGAGAAACATCATCCCCACGTCCGTCACAAAGAAGAAAAAACAGATGTCGGTCGCTCTTTCATTCGGGGGTGGGATAAAGGAAAAGGACGTAGTCATCTTCACGAGGCAGTTTTCAACCATGATAGACGCCGGGCTGCCCCTGGTGCAGGCCCTGGATATACTGGCCTCCCAGGCGGCAAACAAGCGCTTCGCCTCGATCATAAGGCAGGCAAAGGCCGACGTGGAAGGCGGCTCCACTTATGCCGACGCCCTCCGGAAGCATCCGAAGGCGTTCAGCGAGCTATACGTGAACATGGTCGCGGCCGGCGAGGCCGGGGGCATTCTGGACACCGTGCTGAACAGGCTGGCCATGTACATGGAGAAAGCGATAAAGCTCAAAAGGAAGGTAAAGGGCGCCCTGATGTATCCCGCCATCGTGACCTTGGTCGCCGCGGCGGTCGTGACGATCATAATGGTAAAGGTTGTGCCGACTTTCTCCAATATGTTCGCCTCGCTGGGCGGCAAGCTGCCGACGCCTACCCGGATCGTGATCACGGCAAGCCATTTTATGGTCGGCAAGGGCGGCCTCCTCTTGCTGGGCCTCATCGTGGCGGCC
>DAHWTK010000017.1 GCA_027328825.1 Nitrospirota bacterium | reverse complement strand
TTTGAACTCTATCCTGGCCATTTTGGTCAGGCCGTCAACTATCGATGCGACCTCGTCTCCGAAATATTCGGCGATCTCTTCCACGGTAGTATCAGTATCCTCGACGGTATCGTGAAGTAGTCCGCATGCGACGGTGATGTAATCGAGCTTGAGCTCGGCAAGTATCCCGGCTACCTCTATCGGATGGACAAGATAGGGTTCTCCTGAAAGCCGGCTTGCGCCCTGGTGCACTTTAGCGGAAAAGACGTACGCCATCCGCAGAAAGTCGAGGTCCGCCTCCGGCTGATAGCTCTGTATCTTCTCCAGTATGTCTTCGAACCTCAGCATTGTCTGAAATGAATATCCCTTACGTTAAGCTGGAGCGTGCTTTCTCCCTGCCACTCTGATGAGGACAGGGTAAACGCGGCATTTATGAAAACCTTCTTCATGGCAAGCCCCTGATAGCGCTCGCCCATGTTGAAGGCAATGGAGCTTATGGCAAATCCGTCCTGGCCCAGCTTCATGCGGACGTGGTTTTTCCCGACTATCTTCGGATACATCACCTGCAACGGGCCGCTCTCAAATACCGGCTCCGGGTTTGCCGGACCAAAAGGCGAGACAGACTTTATCTCGGAATAAACCTTCCAGTCCAGGTCTTTTAGCCTTACCTCGCTATCTATCCTGAGCCACGGCACAAAATCATCAGGTGTCAGCGCGTTCCTTACCGCCTCCTCGAATTTCTCTTTGAAACTCCCTAAATTTTCCAGTTTTATGGAGAGCCCGGCGGCGAACTTATGACCGCCGAACGCTTCGAGGATGCCGCTGCACTGCTCCAGACCCTGGTAGAGATTGAAACCCGGGATACCCCTTGCAGAGCCCTTTCCAACTTTGCCGGCCATTGAAACAAGAACTGTCGGACGATAGAACTCTTCCACAAGCCTGGAAGCCACAATGCCGATTACACCCTGATGCCATTCGCTTGAATGAAGGACTATCGAACAATAATTATAATCAGGGTCGCACACTATCATAGACCGGGCATCGTCCAGTATCTTCTCTTCAATCTTCTGACGCTCGCGGTTCATTGCCTCAAGGCCATGCGCGATTTCTGCCGCTTCTTCCGGGTCGTCTGTCAGGAGAAGCCTGACACCGGCCCCTGCCTCCCCAAGCCTTCCCGAGGCGTTGAGCCGGGGAGCCATCTGATATCCGATAGTGCCCACGCTTAAATTATCTCCCTTTACAAGGGCCACCTCTTTAAGCTTCTGAATCCCTACCCGGCGGGATTCATTCAGGATTTTAAGGCCGTGCTTCACAAGTATCCTGTTCTCGCCCCGGAGCGGCACCACGTCCGCGACCGTTCCCAGTACCACAAGATCAAGGTATTTCAAAACTGATGTATCCAGACCAGGCCCGGCCTTGTCCTTGCCGGCCATCCCCGCATTTATCGCCTGGACGAGCTTCAAGGCGATTCCCACCCCGGCAAGTCCCTTGAATGGGTATTCACAACCCGGCAGACGGGGATTGACTACAGCCAGGGCTTCAGGCAGAATTTCCGGCGGCTCGTGATGGTCTGTTATAATCACGTCAAGGCCCATTGCCCTCGCCGCTTCAAGCTCTACAACCGAAGAGATTCCGCAGTCCACGGTTACGACAAGCGAAGCTCCATCGGCCCGTATTTTTTCAAGGGCGCCGATAGTTATCCCGTAGCCCTCTTCGAGCCTCTTTGGGATATGATACTTTGCCTTTTTGCCTATGTCCTGGAAAAACTTTACGAGGAGAGATGTTGCGGTAATCCCGTCGGCGTCGTAATCGCCGTAAACGAATATCGTCTCGCCGCTTCTGATGGCATGGATTATTCTCCGGACGGCCTTTTCCATATCCGGAAGAAGGAATGGCTCGTGCAGGTCATCAAGCGATGACCGCAAAAATCTCTCGGCATGATCGATGCCGGTTATGCCCCTGTTGACAAGAATATTTGCAACGGTGTGAGATATACCCATCCCGGAGCAAAGGGCCTCCGTAACCGAATGAGGCGCCTCTCGCCTTATCCACCGCTTCTCCAGCAATTCTTGTCTCCTGGTATCGGCTTATGCCTTTGCCCTCGCTTTTTTGCTTTTTTTGCCTTTTGCCGATTTGCCCTTGCGGCTTGTCTGGGCAGATACGGACTGGCCTGAAGGATTCGGTTCCGAAACGGGTTGACCGGCTTCGGAACTCACGGTTTTAACGGAAGATTGGGATACCGACCCAACCGGACTGGCAGCGAGACTTTTCGCGGAGCCTTCTTTTACCGGCTGTTTTGTGAGCATGGATACCTTTATGAGGCGGCTCCCCTTCTTGCCCCTCCAGACATAGAGTATGGGGCTTGCCACGAATACCGAGGAGTATGTGCCTACGACAACGCCGCAGAGCATGGCAAAAGCGAAGTCGTGCAGGACCTGGCCGCCGAATATAAAGAGCGAGAGCACGGCAAGGAAAACCGTCAGCGATGTGACGACCGTCCTGGAGAGGACCTCGTTGATGGAAAGATTTATTATATCCATCAGCCCTTCTTTCTGCCGCATCTTAAGGTTCTCCCTTATCCTGTCGAACACGACCACGGTATCCGTAAGAGAATAGCCGGCGAGCGTCAGGAGCGCCGTTACAACCAGGAGCGTTATTTCCTTGTGCAGGACGAAGAACACGCCGAGCACCGTAAGCACGTCGTGCAGAGTGGCGACGGTTGCGGCTATGCCGAATTTCCATTCAAACCTGAACCAGATATAAATTATGATGCCCGCAAAGGACAGTATTATGGCCCACAGAGCCGTCGTCTGGAGCGATTTGCCGATTGTAGGCCCTATCGCGGAACTCGAATCCACTCGACTTGGGTTATCCGGAAAGGCTTTTGTAAACGCGGCCTGTATGCGGCCTATCACCTGCTCCACCGGGATATTCAGCTTCTTCACGCGGACGAATAACTTGGTCTTGTCCGTAAAAGACTGTATCTCCGCATCCCTGAAACCGGCGGCGTCCAGCGCCGCTCTCGCCTTTTCGAGCTGCACGGGCTTTGCGAAGACAAGGTTGGCAGAGGCTCCGCCAGTGAAGTCTATTCCCATATTCGCCCTGCCCATCGCTATCATCACGAGACAGATAATGCCAAGCGACGACAAGACAAGAGATATGGCAAACGCTACCTTCCTTAAGCCAAGGAAGTCGATATTCGTTTTCTTGATAAGTTCCATTTAAAAAAGCCTCCGGAGTTATATGCTTAGCTTTTCGAGTTTTTTCCTGGATGTCCAAAGGTCGAACACGACCTTCGTCCCGACGAGCGCGGTGAAGAGGTTGATCATTATACCCAGGGACAGAGACACCGCAAACCCCTTTATCGGGCCGGTTCCAAACTGGAAGAGCACCGCCGCCGTGATAAGCGTCGTCACGTGAGAATCCAGAACCGTTGTAAATGCTTTATTGTAGCCGCCGTCTATGGCCGCGCGGACAGTCTTGCCAGTTCGCAGTTCCTCACGTATCCTCTCGAATATCAGGACGTTTGAGTCCACACCCATGCCTATGGTAAGCAGAATTCCCGCAAGGCCGGGCAGCGTCAGGGTTGCGTTCAGGAGCGCCAATGCGCCTATCAGGACGACGACGTTAAGTATCACGGCAAAATCCGCAATTACGCCGGAAAGCTTGTAGTAAACCGCCATGAATATTACAACCAGGAGCGTCCCGAGTATTATCGCCTTTTTACCGGCCTGTATGGAGTCGCTGCCAAGCGTCGGGCCGACGGTCAGGTTCTGTAGCGGCTTCAGTGGCGCGGGCAGCGCGCCTGCGCGGAGCACGATGGCAAGGTCTTTGGCCTCGGCCTCCGTAAAGTTGCCGCTTATAGACCCGCTTCCGCCGCTTATCCGTTCTCTTATAACTGGTGCGGAATAGACGTTGTTATCGAGGATAATGGCCATCCTCTTTCCTACGTTGGCCGCAGTGGCCTGGTCGAATATCCTCGCGCCGGTAGGATCAAGCTTGAAATCAACCTCCGCCTCTTTTGTGCGGGGGCTGATGCCCATTCTCGCCTCCTGTAGGACATCGCCCGTCATTATGGCGTCCTTCTTTACGAGATACGGCCTTTTGGATATTGCGCCGGTGGAGTGGTCAACTATGCGCTGGAAGAGTATTTCGTCTCCTGCGGGAATTTTATCCTTGTACTGCGCCAGGACAGAATCCGCATCGGACGCCGGGACGCTGTCCGGGAGAGGCGGCGTAAGCTGCGTCGTTTCGTCGAGCATCTTGAACTCAAGCTGGGCGGTCTTGCCGATAAGGTCAAGCGCCCTCTGTGTATCCTTTACGCCGGGGAGCTGAATAAGTATCTGATCCGTGCCCTGCTGAACTATAACCGGTTCCGCCACGCCGAACTGGTCAATCCTGTTTCTTATCGTCTCGACAGCCTGGGTGACGGCGTTTTTCTTTATTCTCGCGGCCTCGGCATTCTTCAGGGCGAAGACGACCTTGTTCCCCTCCTGGGAAACCTTATCCAGCACCCCAAGGTCACTTGCAATGGAGAGTAATCTGTCCATGTCGGCAGGGTTCTGAACGTCCGCCTCGATGGTAGTAGGAGATGTCTGCTTCACGCCCGCAAGGACTATTTTCTTAGTAGCCGCCTCGTTGCTTATGCTGCTCGCCAGGCGCCCGGTGAAAGACTCGACGGCCTTGTCCGATTCGACCTGGTATATGAGGTGCATACCGCCCTGGAGGTCAAGCCCCAGGTTAATCTTGTTGCCCGGCCACCACGTCGGAAGGCTTCCGCGCACATCGGGCAGGCTGGGCAGGAATATAATAAGCGCGGTGACAACCACCGCCGCGACCAATAGCATCCTCCACATAAGGCTTTTGTTCATAAAGGGAAACACCTCCGGTTTTTTTTAGGATTATGGCCCGAAAGGTTTATAATAAAACAAAAAAGGAGAGATTGCAAGGGCAAAGGAAGAGACCCGGCTCACTTAGTGGGCTGGGTCTTTTATTGCGGCGGAAGATTGAGCAGGATTAAATTATTTCTTTATACCGAAAATTATATTTATAGGATTGCCGCCGACCATAAAATGTTTCTCCGAAAGCTCTTTTGAGCGCGAGACGGATGCGGTGGTTATGTCGAAGGCATAATCGTAATCCTTCATGAACTGGAGCACTTCGGAAAAATTTTCCAGTGTTACGACGTTCGCCACAAGCCTTTTTCCGGCCTTCAGCCTATCGTCCACACGATGCAGTATTTCCGTAAGCTGACCGCTGCTCCCTCCGATAAATACGACATCCGGATCCGGCAGGTTTACAAGAGCATCCGGCGCGTCCCCTGATACCGGCTCCACGCCTGATGCCTGGAAGCGCGCAATGTTCTTTTTCAGGTATGCAAGCTGTTTAGGGTCTTTCTCAACGGCGAACACCTTGCCCGGAAGGATGAACGGTTCCGCCTCGATGGATACCGAGCCGCTTCCGGCGCCGATGTCCCACATGATATTGCCCTTGTCCGGCCTCAGCTTTGATAGCGCGATTGCCCGCACCTCCGCCTTGGTTATCATGCCTTCACGGTGCGCGAACTGGAAATCCGGTATGCCGAGCGTCTTTGAATAAACCCTCTCGCCATCCTCGTCCGGGCGCTCTTTTTTTATTATCATTACGTTCATTGGCGAGAACCTTTTCTGGACCGTATCCGGGAGGCTGCCCTCGAAAAGGCTCGCGTTATCAAGCCCAAGATTTTCGCAGACGTATACCTTTCTCTCCTGAATACCGTTTTTTATGAGATGGGCCGCAACCTTGTCCGGGCTTTGCTTGTCGTCCGTGAAGACGCCGACCTTGTCGCGCATGAAGGCGGCCTTTACAACATCGTCCAGGTTCCTGCCGCCATGCACGCTTATTATCTCAGCGTCCTCCCATGTCTCCCTGGCCAGCGCGAACGCCCACTGCATGGAGCTCACCGCGGGCGTTATGACAAGGTCTTCCCTGGAGAAGTTTTTAAGGAGGTATCCCGTTATCCCGTAGAGGTTCGGGTCCCCTGAAGCGAGGACGACTATCTCCTGCTTCTTCCTCTTCTTTATTACGTCAACTACCTTGAAGAGGTCCGCCTTCAGGGAAAATTTCCTGGAATCGGGAACATCCGGGAGTTGCTTTAAATGCCTCTCACTCCCTATGACCAGTTTGGCGTCCTCTATCCTCTTGAGCGAATTTTCCGACAGTCCCCTTATGCCCTCAATCCCTACACCTATGACATTTATCATACGGGCTTCCCCTCGTAGTCTACCATCAGGCAATCAAAATCTATCTTGCCGCCAAGTATTTCCCTTGCCGTGTTGCCTACCATCTCCCGGATGCGCTCAAACAGTTCCTTGCCGCCACCGGTCTTGTGCAGGCCGAGAAAAATCTCCCTCGCGGTATTGGCAGTCCTTATCTGTTCGACCTTCTTTTTCTGAAAGCCAAGTTCCGAGGCTAAATCGGCCAGAAAACCAATTTCAAGAGAGGAATCCTTCACATGCGTCCTTGTCGCGCCCATGGCGATCTTAACGAGCTTGCCGAACTGGCCGACTACGGTCACCTTAGTAAATCCCCGTTTACGGGCTTCCGCCAGCGAAAACCCTACGTGGTCCCCCATCTGCACAAAAGCCTCCTGCGGGAGTTTCAGGATATTCATTGCGGCGGTCTCGCTCGTCCTGCCGGGAGTGAGCACGATGTGGTTTACGCCGCAGGCCTTCGCTACGCTCATCGAAGCTATTACGGTATCAGTCCATGCCCTTGTCGAAATCGGCTCCACAATGCCGGTAGTTCCGAGTATGGAAATGCCTCCGATTACTCCGAGCCTCTGGTTAAGAGTCTTTTTTGCAAGCTCTTCGCCGCGCGGCACGAAAATCGTCGCTTCAAGGCCAAGAGGGCAATCGGTATCCCGAAGCGCCTTTGCAAGCTCGTCCTTTATCATCTTCATGGGCACCGGGTTTATTGCAGGCTGACCTACAGGCACTGCGAGGCCCGGTTTTGTAACCGTTCCGACGCCCTGTCCACCCTTTACGACTACACCGAACCCCTTGGTATAAAACCTCACCTCGCAGCATATCTCCGCGCCGCCGGTAATGTCGGGGTCGTCGCCGGCGTCTTTAATGACACATGCAAGGGCGGCATCGTTTTCATATTTGAAGCGATGGACCCTGAAATCCGCCCTCTGGCCGCCTGGCAGAGTTATGTCCACCGTCTCCAGACCCTGCTCGTTTATTAAAACATATGCGGCAGCCTTGGCCGCCGCTGCCGCGCATGAACCGGTTGTAAAACCGCGTCTTAGCTCAGTCTCCTCCTTCGTCCTCGGCGCCGTTTTTTCCCGGGGCGATGTCATCATCGTTGTCGTCTCCTTCTATCCTGTAACCTTCCTCAGCCCAGGTACCCAAATCTATCAGCTTGCAACGTTCACTGCAGAAGGGTCGATAGGGATTTTCTTCCCATTCCACGGGTTTCTTGCAGATCGGGCAGAGCAAAATAATGCCTTTCTCTTTTATAATACGGCAAAATGCTGGTGCAGAATATTCTATATATAAAATTAATCAGGGTTTGAAGGAATTGTCAATGTAAAAAGCAATCGCGGTAAAATATAAACACAAGCAAAATGTTTCAACTAAAAAAAGGGCCGGCTTCGGGCCGACCCTTTCGATATTTGACCGTAATCAGGAAATTTAAAACGAACTGGCTTTCTGCCTGTTCTGTACTATGGTCTTGTCCACGATGCTCCCGCAGTTAAGGCATTTCCACCCGTAAAAAGTAATAAAGTAATCGGCAAACCTCTGGGAAATCATCAACCCGCCACATTTTGGACATTTCATAATAGACCCTCCCTTTCTATTATCTGTTGCTTAATTGCGGTAATTCCGCACCACTATTAATCACGCTTTGTCTTTATAATAGAAGCAAGCGCCGTGCCAGCTTGTGGCACAATTAAATATAATCAATTAAATGAAAGCATTACGCAGATGCAACAGGGAAGGAAACTGATGGATGAGCCGATTAAACGTCATTATTTTGACATTAAAACCAGACCCGATATTAACTTTTTTTCTTAATTTCGTTTGATTCTAACGAGTTTACCGGTTGTCAAACTTTTGGCGGGGATCTGTCATTCCGTACAATACTTCGTCCAGAGATTTCAGAAGCTTTTTAAATTCCCCGCCCCACCTCATGGACGAAGAAAAAAGCCTCTCCCTCATAATATTCACCTCCGGGTCGTCAGACCTTATAGCGCTCATGGCGCCGTCGGTTAAAGCGTACCTTTCAAGCATAAGCAGTATTCTGGCATCGGCAAAAAATTCAAGCGCCATTTCGCGCGCATCTATTATCTTCCGGTTAATTTCCGCATCCCGCGCCGAATTGCCCGCTTTTATAAGACACCATATCTCGCTAACCATTTCATAAAGCGCAGAATATTCGACGCCCCGGACCCCGCGACGCCACTGAAGCACCCACTTGTTCCGCCAATACCACAGGAAATTTCTTTCCCCGAATGCTATAAAATCACTCGCCGCCGCCATCATCTCGCGGGCCGCATTCACTCCCTCGGCGGATATTTTATAGCTTTTTTTATTCCCCCGTTCCGGCAGTCCGTTTTGCGGCTTCCGCCTCGCAGGTTTAAGATATTCCATTACATTCAAAAGCGCCAGATTACTTTTCCGGCTCCCGGGCGTCTCAAGGTGCGGATAGCTTAAAAAAAGCTTTCCTTCCCCACTACGCCCTTCAATTATAGCCGGCTCCCCTTCAAGAATGACAGGATTTAAGTTAATTCCGTATTTATTCTCCCACTTCAGCCAATCCTGCACGTCCGTTGCAGGCAGGTCCGCAAGTGCGAAATCTCGCCCCGGACGGCCATATCGCGCTATTATCCTGCCGTCCGCCCCGTCAAGATCGAACTGCCCCGGCCACCACACATAAAACATGCGCGGAGGTTTTATCCCCTTCCAGAACGGATGCGAAGGCTTATCCGGGACAAGATTTATCTCTCCGCTGAATGAGGGAATACGCTGCTTCGTTGGGACGCGTTTTATGTCGATAAGTCCAAGCCCGTCATGCGTATTAAGGGCAAACCCGGCCCCGCCGCAGATGCCCAGATAGCTCCCGCCGCCGGCTACAAAATCCTTGATTGCCTCTTTCCCGTCCGGCCCGAGCGCGGCTGACTTGTCCGATGCCCAGCCGCCCGGCACCACCAGCAGATCAAAATATTCAAGGCCCCCCGCGCGCACTTGGGCGGAAGTCAGGGTATGGGCTTTCACCCCGAGTTTACGAAGAGTCCTTAGCAGAACAAGGCCCCAGAGGTAGGATTCGTCCCGGTACAAGGCTATTTTCAGCATGGAGTTATCCTACAGGCGGATGGAGAAATTTTCAATAAATAATTCCGATAGTAAATTAACCCAAAATTAGCACGTTAGACGAAAAAGGGGGCACAGCCTAAGCTGTAACCCCTTGATTTTTTATGGAGCCGGTGATGGGACTCGAACCCGCGACCTAGCGATTACGAATCGCTTGCTCTACCAACTGAGCTACACCGGCAAAAAGATTTTGAAATTCTACTTTAAGCCCTGTGTGTTGTCAAGGATTTTCGATTTATTCTTGACAGTCGCCTTATCCTGCTGTAATATTATTGCCTTTACGAAGAACAAACCCCGAAAGGAGCAGCTGATATTATGCAGGTCATACTTAAAGAAGATGTCGAAAAGCTTGGACAGATGGGCCAGGTGGTGGAAGTCAAACGCGGCTACGCCAGGAACTACCTGATTCCCAGGAGCTTGGCCGTCGAAGCCACGGACAGGAACATAAAGCAGCTCGAACACGCAAAACGCCTTGTGGCGGACAAGATAAAGAAAGTTCAGAAGGAATCCGCCACCCTCGCCCAGAAACTGGATCAGGCCGTCGTTACGCTCTTCCATGCGGCGGGCGAAGAGGACAAGCTCTTCGGTTCCGTTACGTCCATGGAAATCGCCGGCGCTTTGGCCGAACAGGGAATAGAAGTTGACAGGCGCAAGATACATCTCGACGAACCTATAAAGAGGCTCGGCGAATACAAGGCCGCTGTCAAGCTCCCCGGAGGCGTCACGGCCAGCGTTACTGTTAAGGTGGAAAAGAAAGAGGAGTAAGGCGCTCCGCCTGCTGACCACCCCAAAATGCAGTTGTCATTCTGAGGCAACGCCGAAGAATCCGCTTTAATGCCTTTAAAATTGCAGGGGCCGACCATTGTGTCGGCCCTTTTAATGTGTTAGGATGTCCGTCATCCCGATCATACCTGCCCCCGCCTTTCGCCCTTGTTTTTAATCTTTACATCTGCTAATATTCTCCCACTGAAATCCTGCCTTTTTATTTTCCGGAGCGAGAGTCATGTCCATCGAAGAGAGCCTGCTTTTAAGGAAGCCGCCCCAGAACCTTGACGCCGAGCAGTCCATCCTCGGCGCAATCCTCCTTGAAAATACCTCCATCGACAAGGCCCTCGAACTCGTCATGCCGGACGACTTCTACAAGGAGGCGCACAGGAAGATTTTATTCGCCATGATAGAGCTTTCAGACAAGGGCGAAGCGATAGACCTTATTACACTTCCGGAAATCCTGCGTAAAAAGGAAGAACTCGAAAAGGCCGGCGGAATTTCATACATATCGAGCCTGCTCTCAGGCGTCCCCAACGCCGCCAATATCCGTTACCATTGCAAAATAGTCCGTGAAAAATCCATTATGAGAAGCCTCATAAGCTCTGCCACCTCCATAGTAAGCAGGGGTTATGAGGACACTAAAAACGTGGACGAGTTCCTGGACGACGCGGAGAAGACGATATTCGAGATAGCCGAGAAAAAGATAAAACCCTCCTTCTTCGGCATAAAGGCGGTCATAAAGGACAGCTTCGAGTTGATTGAGCGCCTCTACGACCGCAAGGAGATGATTACCGGCGTCCCGACGGGCTTCAGGGAACTCGATGAGATGACGGCGGGACTTCAGCCCTCCGACCTCGTAATCGTCGCCGGGCGTCCGTCGATGGGCAAGACCGCATTCGTCCTGAACATTGCTTCAAACGTCGCTATAAAGGATAAAATACCTGTCGCCATATTTTCGCTCGAAATGTCCAAGGAGCAACTTGTGTTAAGGATGCTCTCGTCCGAGGCGCGAATCGACGGCAAGAAAGTCCGCACAGGACACCTTGCGCAGAGCGACTGGAATTCGCTTACTACCGCTGCGGGCGAGCTTTCCGAGGCGTCGATTTTTATTGACGACTCCTCCGGCCTGAACGTCCTTGAGATGCGGGCCAAGGCCAGGAGACTAAAGCGCGAGCACGGCCTTGGGCTTGTGATAATAGATTACCTCCAGCTTATGCGCGGATACGGAAACGTGGAGTCCCGCCAGCAGGAAATATCCGATATTTCCCGCTCCCTGAAAGGGCTTGCCAAAGAGCTTAACTGCCCAGTAATAGCCCTTTCGCAGCTTAATCGCGCCGTGGAGATGCGCACGGACAGAAAGCCGCTCCTGGCCGACCTCAGGGAATCCGGCGCTATCGAGCAGGACGCGGACGTTATAATGTTCATTTATCGTGAAGAATTCTACAAGAAATGCGAGTGCCTGCCGGAGGCCCCGTGTATTTGCGGGAGACGCGGCAAGGCCACAGTCAGCATAGGAAAGCAGCGTAACGGCCCCACCGGAGACGTGAATCTCACCTTCATATCAAGGTATGCCCGCTTCGAGGACAGGACCGAGCAGCAGGAATACTGAGTTGAGCCTGCTATCCCTGAAAGACATAAAAAAATCCTGGGGGGCGAGAGAGATCCTGAGCGGCGTCTCTTTTGCCGTCTCACCGGGAGAGAAAATCGGTCTTATCGGCAGAAACGGAAGCGGAAAGACTACCCTGCTTGACATTATAAGCGGAAAAACAACGCCCGACGATGGCGAGATTGCCATATCGCGGGGGGCGAAGACCGGCTATCTCGAACAGGAGGCCGAATACCACGAGGGAAATTCCCTGCTGGATGAAATGCTCTGCGCGAGGCCGGACGTCCTCCTGCTTAAACACAGGCTCCAGGAAGCCGAAATGGCGCTCTCCGCAACGTCAGGCGCGGCAGGCAGCCCGACTCTCGAAGCGTACGGCCTGCTCCAGGAGGAGTTTGAAAGGAGCGGCGGGTACGCCTACGATAATATTGTCACGGGGGCATTGACGGGCCTCGGCTTCGATAAAAGCGAGTTCGACAGGAAAATCTCCACATTAAGCGGCGGCCAGCGCACCCGGCTATTCCTTGCGAAAACCCTTCTCGCAAAAAATGACCTGCTCATGCTCGACGAGCCGACAAACCATCTTGACGTCCCGGCGATACTCTGGCTTGAAGAGTTCCTGAAAACATATCCGGGAGCAGCGCTAATCGTATCCCACGACCGCTACTTCCTCGACCGCGTCGTTACGCGAATAGTGGAGATAGACCGAGGCCATTCCGAGGAATTCACCGGAGGCTTCAGCGCATACAGGATAGAGAAGGACAAGAGGACGGCGGAAAGGCAGAGGCATTACGACCTCATGGCCGCAAGGCTGGAAAAAGAAAAGGAATATATCAACCGTATGCGCGCCGGAGTGAACGCCCGCCAGGCAAAAGGGCGCGAGAAGCGTCTTGAGAGGTTCGATCTCCCTGACAAGCCTGCAACGGACGCAAGGGCGCTCTCCTTCGACTGGGCGGAGGCTAAACGCTCGTACGATACCGTCGTCAAGGCCGACGGAATATCGAAGTCGTTCGGTAATAAAATCGTCCTCAAGGACATTTCCTTTACAATCAGGCGCGGCGAGCGCGCCGGGATAATCGGCAGGAACGGCACAGGCAAGAGCACCCTGCTGAAAATCATTATGGGAGAGATAAGGCCGGATACAGGGGAGGTTTTTATGTCTCAGGGCGTCAAAACCGCCTATTACGCCCAGGGCATGGAGGGCCTTACGGAGTCCGATTCGGTCATCAACGAGCTCTGGAGCGCAAAACCTCTCGCGCCCGAACAGGAGATACGGGATATGCTTGGCGCATTTCTATTTTCAGGAGATAGCGCCGAGAAAAGGATATCCGATTTGAGCGGCGGAGAGAAGGGGCGGCTTTCCCTGGCAAAAACAGTGCTCGCGGGCGCAAATCTGCTTGTCCTGGACGAGCCTACGAACCACCTCGACATACCTTCACGCGAGGCCCTCGAAGAGGCGCTTAAATGTTTCGGCGGGACGGTTATCTCCGTCTCGCACGACCGGTATTTTCTCGACAGCTTCGCAGATAAAACCTATGAACTCGAAGGACTTAGTCTTACTGAGTACTGCGGGAACTACTCATATGCGCTTGGGAAAAAACAGGCCGCCGCGGAGGAGGCAACCGGCGGGGAAGGCGACCGACATGCCGGTTTCAATGGCAAAACAGCATGGGAAGAACGAAAATTAAAGCAAGCGCTTGAAAAGAAAAGGGAAAAGGATTTAAAATTAAAAGAAAAACGGATTTCTGAACTTGAACGCGGCATAGAATCACTCGAAAACGACCTTAAAGCGGCTGAAGAAAAACTCGCTATTCCGGCGTCTTATACAGATTTTAATGAGCTTACCGCCATCACCCGGTGGTATAATGAATTAAAACAGGAAAGGGACAGACTATACGACCTGCTTGAAAAAGAGGTGTCGTGAAATCGCTCTGCATGATAATACTCTACCTGGTCCCCGTGAGGAAAATAAAAGACCAGGTGCCGGAGCAGCTTAAGGTCGCGGAACTCGTTCCGGGCCTTACCGTGGGCGGGATTTACGCTGCCAGATACGGCAGCCGGGGCAGGAATTTTATAAGCGAGTTCGGCATCATACCCTCATACGTTCATTTCGGAGATCGAAAAGGCTTTTTTATCGACCACCTCTGCGCGGACAACAACCCGGCGCGCGCGGGCTGCTCGTGCGGCTCGTTCTCGTGGGGCGGAAACGACCGGCTCGTTACACTGAACGTAGGCTCGGAAGAAAGCGGACTGGCGCAGATAAAAATGCGTCCATTTCTTCAGGACATACCGTTTGCGGGCACTCTCCCGTTTCTGTGCATGAAGGGCAACAATATCGTATATCTTCAGAATCACTTCATTTCCAGAATCGGCATCTCGCTCTCAAAGGTGGTCATTCCGCCCGGAAGTCCATTGAAAGAATTCCCGTTCGGCCCGAAGGTAGTTACGGCATTCTGGGACGCGTCCAATATTGTATTTCAGGAACCGGAGTATGTCGGGCAGAGTGTGATGCAGCAGAAGAAAATCCTCGGCACGCCCATTGGCTCAAGCAGAGGCGCGCGGCTTTATTTCCTTCAGTAGCAGCAAGGGCGCGGCGCGGATTTTCGCAGGTTCATCCCCGGCAGGGCATCTGATATCAGGTCACGGATATAATAGACTTGCGGGTAATCTCCGTTATTTTTTTCAGTTCGGCAGGCGTCGAGGAAAGCGGCGGCATAAGGACTATTACGTTTCCCAGGGGCCGGATTATCAGCCCAAGCCGCCTTGCCTCTGTTATTACCCTGATTCCAATCTTTTCGGCAGGGAGATAAGGCTCTCTCGTCTTTCTGTCTTTCACAAGCTCGATGCCGACCATAAACCCCTTGCGGCGCACATCACCGACGTGCGGCAGTCTTTCTATTTTCTCCAGCCCGCCTGCCAGGGCGTCCTCCTTCTCCGGCATATGTTTTAACGTCTCGTCTTTATCAAAAACCTCCAGGTTCGCCAATGCGGCGGCGCAGGCAAGGGGGTTTGCGGTATAGCTGTGGCCGTGAAAAAACGTCCTGAACTCGGCATAATCCCCCAGAAAAGCCTTGTATATTTTTTCCGTCGTCAATGTGGCGGCCAACGGAAGGTATCCCCCGGTTATTCCCTTTGCGAGACACATTATGTCCGGAGAGACGCCTTCGTGCTCACATGCGAACATTTTTCCGGTCCTCCCGAAACCTGTCGCCACTTCGTCGAGCACGAGCAGGATATTATACTTGTCACAAAGCTCCCTCGCGCGCCTGAGATACCCTTCCGGGTGCATTATCATACCCCCCGCGCCCTGGACGAGCGGTTCCATTACAAGTGCGGAGATTTTCCCTTCGTTCTCCTTTATAAGCTTCTCAAGCTCGCCTGAGCAGGCCATGCCGCATGAATCATTCTTCATGCCAAGCCCGCACCTGTAGCAGAACGGGGCAGGCGCCTTGACGGTCTTGAAGAGGAGCGGCCTGAATATCTCATGGAAAAGCTCCATGCCGCCCATGCTGACGGATCCTATGGTGTCGCCGTGATATGCCTCCTTCAGACACAGGAAAAGAGGCCGGTTCTCCCCTTTCTGTTTCCAATACTGGTAGGCCATTTTAAGCCCGATCTCGACGGAGGTCGAGCCGTTGTCGGAATAGAAAACGCGCCTGAGTCCTTCTGGGGCAATGGCGATTAATTTTTCTGCAAGGATAATACCCGGCGGATGGGAAAGGCCGAGAAACGTAGAATGGGAGAGCATTCTTACCTGCTTTATTACGGCTTCGTCAATCTCTTTTCTCCTGTGTCCGTGGACATTCACCCATAGCGACGACACGCCGTCGAAATAGCGCCTGCCTTCCGTGTCGTAGAGGTAATTGCCCCTGCCGCGCTCTATTACAAGCGGCTCCGTGGCCTCCCAATCCCTCATCTGAGTGAACGGGTGCCAGATATATTTTTTGTCCCTCTCCGAAAGCGAGGCCACGCAATCCCCTGTGCGCCGACTTATGGCCTTGTCCCCTCCACGAGCACGGAACGCTCGTGAAGTCTCCTTGCGCCGATTTTCCTGAAGCCGGATTCCCTGAGCCAGCCCTTTAGCTCGCTTATGGTATACGTCCGCCCGGCGTTCTGTATAAGCATGTTGATTGCGAATACAAGCGGCGGGGCCGGAGAGTAGGCGTCGTCGTTTCTGGCGTTCTCGTTTATTACTATTCGCCCACCCGGGCGCAGAATATCGAAGACCTTTTTAAGCAATCCCTTTGCCTTGCCGTCCGGAGCCGCATGGAGCACCTGGGATAGCAGGGCCATGTCGAAACCGTCCCCGATATTAAGTTCACTGGTGTCGAAAAACGGACAATTTACGAGCTTCACCCTTTTGCCCATCCCGTATTTTTTTACATATTTCCGAGCCACCTTTATCGTATTGGGATAGTCCGCGATTACAAAATTTATGTCCGGGTATCTTTTCGCTATGGCAATGGGATATACTCCCGGCCCGCCGCCGATGTCGGCGAACTTCCTGACGCCGGTAAAATCCATTTCTTCGGCAAACTTCTGCGCCGTCGGATAGCCGACCTCGAACATCCCGCAGATGAAGTCTCTGTTAATCTTTTTGTCGGAAAGAAGCTCCGACGTCGCCTTTATCTTCCCTCTGCCCTTTTTCACGACCGCATCGAGATTTGCCCAGGATGTATAGAGATGGTTCATGTGCCTGAAGATACAAGAGAGGCCCTCGTCGGAATCCTCGCCAAGGGATTTTTTTACTTCCGGGGCTTCATGGAATTTTCCTCTTCCATACTCAAGGAGGTTCAACCCGACAAGCGCTCCGAGGAGCATCGCGCACGCCTCGGCATCGAGGTTAAGGGCGTCCGATACCTCGCCCGCGCTCATGCCTTTACCGGCCAGCAGCCTGAAAATCCCGAGTTCGTTAGCCGCAAGGATAATCTTCGCGGACTGAAACCCCGACGCCATCGCATGAATCTGTTCCCGTGTAATAGCCATGTCAATCTCCCGTGTCAATTACCATACCATCGTAAGCCAGTTCCATACCCGGCGGCAAGTCCTTCATTACAGCCGCGTAATCGAACCCGTGCGCCATGTGCGTAAATATGGCCCTCTTCGGCTTCAAGGTCTCTACATATTCCATCGCCTGCGCAATCGTCACGTGCGAGGGATGCGGCTCTACCCTGAGCGCCTCAATCACGATGACGGAAAGACCCTTAAGCAGATCCATCGACTCGTCAGGTATCTCGCTGAAGTCCGTTATATATGCGAAGTCGTCGAAGCGGTATCCGAAAATCGGCAGGTCGCCGTGCATCACCTCGACCGGGATAATCTTCATCCCGAAGAGCTCGAACGGTTCCTCTATCTCGTGCGTGGCAAGGTTCGGCTGCCAGCCGGGCTTACCCTGGAAGACGAAAATATACTTGAAGTTGTCCCGGAGCACCCTGAGCGTCTCCGGACTTCCGTAGCAGGGAATACTCGTCCCCTGTAGCCAGTTAAACCGCCTCAGTTCGTCTATGCCGTGCGTGTGCTCGGCATGAGGGTGGGTATACAGAACCGCGTCGATGTGGTTTATATCATTGGCTATAGCCTGCGCGCGCAAATCCGTCGCCGTATCGACAAGGACGTTACGGTCTCCCTTTGCTACCAGAATGGATGCGCGGAGTCTTTTGTTCCTGGGGTCCTGGGACAGGCAAACGGGGCACTTGCAGGCAATCATCGGCACGCCGAAAGACGTGCCGCAGCCGAGGATAGTTATCTTCATAAACGAATACTATAACAGAAAAATTTCCGCTCAGGAAGAATAATCTATAGCTGCAATTATTGCGGATTACTCGCTTACCACTCCCGCCTCGATGTGCAGGATGCGGCGCGGCGCCATTTCGATAAGCTCGCGGTTATGCGTGGCGAGGATAATCGTGGTCCCAAGCGCGTTTATATCCTTTATGATGCCCATGATAGTCTGCGTGGTGTCGTAGTCGAGGTTCCCCGTCGGCTCGTCCGCCAGGAGTATAACCGGCTCCTTCACAAGCGCGCGCGCCAGTGCCGTCCTCTGCTGCTCCCCGCCGGATAGCTCAAGGGGGTAATTGTCCTTCTTTTTGTAGATGTCAAGCGCCTTGAGGACGCCCTCGGTTTTTTCCCTTATTTTCTCTTCCCTCGCCCCGGCCACCCTGAGCGAAAGCGCCACGTTCTCATATACAGTCTTGCGTTCTATAAGCTTGAAGTCCTGAAATACGACCCCTATGCTCCGTCTTAGGCCAGGTATGTCGCTCTGCTTCAGTCTTGCCACGTTCCTGCCCGCTACAAGTATCTGTCCGTCGTCCGGCTCCTCGGCGCAGAGAATAAGTTTTATGAGAGTGCTCTTCCCTGCGCCGGACGGGCCGGTCAGGTAGACCATTTCGCCCTTTTTTAGCTGGAAGGTAACGTCGCTAACTGCGGGCTTTCGCCCATCGTAGGACTTTGTGACGTGATAGAGCTGTATCATCTCAGACTTTGCGAGGTTTTTTTGCGACAGCCTCTTTTACCGCCTTTTTTATAGCCTGCGCCGTGAGACCGTAGCGCTCCATCAGGTCGTCCGGCTTGCCGGATGTCCCGAATATGTCCTTTACGCCGACACGCACAAGCGGCACCGGGCAGAACTCCGAGATTATCTCGGCCACGGAGCTCCCCAGGCCGCCGATTATGGAATGCTCCTCTGCGGTGACTATCGCGCCGGAAACCTTCGCGGCGTCTATGACGGCATTCGAATCGAGCGGTTTTATGGTGGCCATGTTTATAACTCCCGCACTGATACCATCGGCCAGAAGCTCCCCGGCGGCCTTCAATGCCTCCGGAACCATAATTCCACAGGCTATGATTGTCGCGTCCGTGCCTTTTTTCAGAACGTTCGCCTTCCCTACCCTGAAGTCGTAGGAGTCGTCATAGATAAGCTCCGTCTTTGCGCGACCAACCCTGATATATGTCGGGCCGGCATATTCTCCCATTGCCATTATGGCCTTGGCTGTCTCGACTCCGTCCGCGGGAACTATGACAGTCATGCCCGGAATCGTGCGCATAAGCGAAATGTCCTCTACGGACTGGTGGGAACCTCCGTCTTCACCCACGGTAATCCCGGCGTGGGAGGCGACAATCTTCACGTTCAGGCCGGGGTAGCATATTGACTGACGTATCTGCTCCCATGCGCGGCCAGTGGCGAATACCGCAAACGTGCTTGCGAACGGAATTTTTCCGCCGAGCGAAAGCCCCGCAGCTATGCCCATGAGATTCTGCTCCGCTATGCCGACATTGAAGAATCTTTCGGGGAATTCTTTGCCGAATACCTTGGTCTTTGTAGACCCCGACAAATCCGCATCCAGGGCAACAACAGACGGATTTTTCCTGCCCAACTCAAGGAGAGCCTTTCCGTACGCCTCCCTTGTAGCAACCTTGTTACTCAAAATACCCCCCCTTTTTAATAACCCTGGATTGCATGGATTGAATCTGTGGATTCCTCGGCCCAAGCACGGCCTCAGAACGACATTCAATTGCGTCAATCCTGTGGTTAAAAATTTTCTTTTATTTCTTTCAGCGCCACTTCCAGTTCCTTATCCGACGGCGGCGTACCGTGGTATTCCACCTTGCCCTCGAACAAAGAACAACCTTTCCCTTTTATCGTACGGGCGACTATCGCGGTCGGCCTGCCCTTGTGGGCCTCGGCGCGGTCGAGCGCGTCTATGATCTCTTCCATGTTATGGCCGTCGATGCTGATGGTATCCCAGCCGAAAGAGGCGAATTTATCGGAGATGGAATCCACGCACATGACCTCGGAACATGCGCCGTCAATCTGCAAGCCGTTGTTGTCTATTATCGCCGTCAGGTTATCCAGGCCATAGTGCGCGGCAGCCATCGCCGCCTCCCATACCTGGCCTTCCTGGAGCTCGCCGTCTCCAAGCAGGGCATATACGCGCCAGCGTTTTTCGTCCATTTTTGCGGAGAGCGCAAGACCGCAGGCGACGGACAACCCCTGTCCGAGAGAGCCGGTAGATATTTCCACGCCGGGCAGTTTTTTAGAGTCCGGATGTCCCTGAAGCCTGCTCCCGAACTGGCGAAGGGTTTTAAGCTCGTCAACCGGGAAATAACCTGAACGCGCAAGCGCGGCATACAGCACCGGAGCCGCATGTCCTTTACAGAGGATAAACCTGTCCCGCTCAAACCACTTAGGGTCGGATGGCCTGTGCCGCATCTTGTGGAAATAAAGCGCAGTTACTATGTCAGCCGCCGAAAGAGAACCTCCGGTATGTCCGGACCCGGCCTTGTTGAGCATCTCGACAATGTCCATCCTTATCGTGCAGGCCGTTCTGACAAGACCCTTTGTGTCGTCAACCGCAAGTGCCAAAATCAATCCCCCTTTTCTCCCTGGTCGTCCTCAGACGCCAGATAATCAAGAATTTCGGTATCCAGACCTTTCTCCTCCAGAGATCTTTCAACGGCCTCTTCCTCTGTTTCGGCGCCATGCTCTGCTTTCGTTTTTACAGAAGGGACGGAGGCCTTTACGGAGGCCGGTATATCAGCTTGTGAAACCTGCCCCTCTCTGGATGAGAATTTTCCCGCAACGAGGTCTTTTATTACCTGTTTGTGCTGCTCCTCCATTATCTCCCGGACGACCTTCTCCAGCTTGTTAAATTTTAGGATGTCGGCATAGCTGGTCTTCCGCGAGGCGAGTATAGCTCCGCCCTTGTACAGGAGGGTAACGATAACGGGATTGGATGTGCCGTTATCTTCTGTCTGGACATGATAAACGGTACCCTTGTATCGAAAATCTGTATTAAAACCCGTAAGCATTATAGGTTCGCCTTTTAAGTATCTGGATTATATATAAAGGCATAGTATCAGCGCAAGTAAAAAGAAGTTGACGGGGAGGCGGATGTATAATATATTTCTGTTTCGCAGGTCTCACGCGTCCATATGCCGGCGTGGTGAAACTGGTAGACGCGCTGGACTCAAAATGCATTCAGGCCGTTTTCCCATCCTTTTGTTATTGCTTGGAAAACCAGCATAACTTACCATTTTTAAAGATAATATCATTAGTTTCTGGTTCGGATTCTGTGAGGTCGTTTCAGGGCGGTTTAGCTCTCTTATGGACACCGTGTGGACACCTCGATATGGCTTTTCAATCGGGTTACTCGGCATGATGAACGGGGACTACCTGTTTCAATCCTCACCCAGTGGTTGGCACCTTCTTCTTATCCGGCCTTCCGGAGACAACTTGTTTCTTTGCGCCCGTGAAATTACTCGGACTATATTTACCTTTCGGGACTACTCTTACTTGGGCTATCGTTCCCATACATTTGACCAAATCTTATTAAAAATCTTGACAAATATTTTCCTGCTGGTATTATGTGAGCGACTGCTCACATGGAGACATATGTGGAAAAAAAGGGCACGAAAACCAGGCAGACGGAGATTGTGAACAAGGCAATCGCTTTAATCGGCGAGCTTGGCCCAAGCGGCCTGACTACCGCAAGGCTAGCCGAAAGGCTCGGAATGTCTGAGTCCAATCTCTACCGACACTTCAACGGCAAGGAGGCGATTCTTTCCTCGGTCATAGATGAAATCGGCAGACTGCTGATGGACAAAGCGTCCGCGGTCGCCAACGAAAAAATACCGCCGGAGGACAAGCTGAGGCTCATTATGGCAAACCACATAAGAGAAGTGGAACAAAGAAACGGAATGCCGCGGCTGGTGTTTTCGGAGGAGATGCATGTAAAATATCCTGCGCTGAGGGAGAAGCTGGCAAAAAGAATAAGAGGGTATGTTTCCACTATCGAGTTGATATTAAACGAGGGCGTCGAAGACGGTTCATTTAATCCGGACATAAGACCTGCGGAGACTGCGCGCGCATACCTCGGTATGATGCAGTTTGCCGCGATGAGGTGGTCGCTTTCAGGTTTTTCCTTTTCGCTTGAGGAAGAAGGCAGAAATCTCTGGATAAATTTCTACAGAATGATCAGAAAACAGGGGCAGATATGAAAATTCCGAGGAAGAAGCTTGCAATAGGCGCAGTCGTCATACTTGTGGCGGCCATCGCCGCTATAAAAATATTCTCCCCGCTCAGCGCCGGGTACGCCTCTCCACAAAGGCGCCGCCTCGTCCAGGAGGTTTTCGGAACCGGCACTGTCGAGGCCAGGGTGCTCGTCTCCGAGGGCAGCAAGATTACCGGCAGGGTAACAAAACTTTACGCAGACCAGGGCGATGTCGTAAGAAGGGGACAGCTTCTGGCAACTCTTGAAAGCGACGACCTCCAGGCCCTCGTAAAACAGGCCTCGGACACGCAGAAGAGAAGCCTTTCAATGGAAGCGG
>DAHWTK010000179.1:240-820 GCA_027328825.1 Nitrospirota bacterium | reverse complement strand
GAGAAAAAAATGAGAGCGAAAGGTTGAAACAATACTTCATTTATATTATCGCAAGCAAATCGAGAAAAATTTTACGGGTGTTACAAATGACCTCCAACGCAGAATGTATGAACATAAACAAAAACTGGTTCCCGGTTTTTCTTCCAGATATAGAATAGACAGACTCGTTTACGAGGAGGGTAGCGACATAAGGGCTGCCATAGCACGCGAAAAACAGATAAAAGGATGGTTGAGAAATAAGAAGGTTGAACTCATAGAATCAATGAATCCTCTGTGGCATGATTAAGTGAAAGGTGGTTTGAAAAAGCAGATTCTTCGCTTCGCTCAGAATGACACCTGAATAAATCGGAATGGCGCCTTAGAGAATCATTTTCGCAGTTGATTATGATAAATTCTTTGAAGACAAATAAAACCGCCTCCATCTCCGCGCTGATAATCGCCGCGCTGGTTCTTATGGCCGTGCTGGCGAACGTCATCTCGCCTTATAATCCCTTGCGGATTAATCTGGACGCGCTTCGGCTCGCGCCGTCGTGGGGACACTGGATGGGGACGGACAACATGGGGCGGGACGTGTTTTCGC
>DAHWTK010000179.1:0-230 GCA_027328825.1 Nitrospirota bacterium | reverse complement strand
CGTGATATTCGGGGCGCGGGTATCGCTTCTGGTCGGGTTTTTCTCCGCGCTTATATCCATGATTATCGGCGTGGTAATCGGGACAGTGGGCGGATACGCCGGGGGAGTCGTGGACTCCGCCATGACCGCGCTGACGGACATGGTGATGGCCTTCCCGAGCCTGCTCCTGGCGATAGGCATCACCGTCGTGCTCCCGCCGGGGATATATACCGTGATGCTCGCGTTGTCCG
>DAHWTK010000178.1 GCA_027328825.1 Nitrospirota bacterium | reverse complement strand
CGCAAGAAGCTCGGCTCAAATATGGTTGCACCCGGTCTTTGCACCGGGTGAGGATTGAAACGAGATGAAAGACCCCGCGAATCCGTCCGTAACGCGTTGCACCCGGTCTTTGCACCGGGTGAGGATTGAAACCCGAAAACTTTTTCCTGAAGCTGCGCCCATAGAACGTTGCACCCGGTCTTTGCACCGGGTGAGGATTGAAACACGAAACAGGACCTGTCCGCCAAGTGCGCTGAGTGCGTTGCACCCGGTCTTTGCACCGGGTGAGGATTGAAACCTCATTTACGTATGGGATTATCCCCTGCGCGTCCTCGGGTTGCACCCGGTCTTTGCACCGGGTGAGGATTGAAACCGTCATGGGCCATCGTGGGACGATGGTCCTGAACGGGTTGCACCCGGTCTTTGCACCGGGTGAGGATTGAAACAGGTTGCCCAGGTTCACTTCTCCGGCAATCGCGTTGCACCCGGTCTTTGCACCGGGTGAGGATTGAAACGATAAATTAATCAGGCCGGCACCCGTAGAGGCGTCGTTGCACCCGGTCTTTGCACCGGGTGAGGATTGAAACACGTTATAGCGCGACACTCAATTTGAGAATTTTAGACGTTGCACCCGGTCTTTGCACCGGGTGAGGATTGAAACGGGCCGCGTCCGGTTATCGCCTGCTGTACTGTTGTGTTGCACCCGGTCTTTGCACCGGGTGAGGATTGAAACATAAATAGTTGCGTAATCTGAGCCGGTATATTCACGTTGCACCCGGTCTTTGCACCGGGTGAGGATTGAAACGTCGGCGTGCGGGCCGGAGACCGTTATGCCGTCCGTTGCACCCGGTC
>DAHWTK010000177.1:486-832 GCA_027328825.1 Nitrospirota bacterium | reverse complement strand
CTCGGTTCTGAGGTCGTCCTTCGTCGGGGTGTTATCCAGTCTGTTGTAAATTTTCTCCAACTGTTCGACAATTTTACTATACTCGTTCTCGGACACGCGGTATCTCCTTTATGGTTTTGCCCATGACTATACATCCGGCTTGCTCAACTGTCAACGGCAATTCACCCTCTCAATGCGACCTAATAAACTCCTCGACCTTCCGAATAACCCGCCCCTTTTCCGCATCCAGGGTAAGCAAATGCCCGGAGCGCGTAACCCAGAAAATACCTTTATCTTTCGACGAGATATGGGCCAGTATGTAGTTCGGGCCGGAGGCGGCGACGGTAGGGTCGTTCCTGGATTGTAT
>DAHWTK010000177.1:0-476 GCA_027328825.1 Nitrospirota bacterium | reverse complement strand
CTCACTCACCTCCGGGAGCTTTCGCCGGGCGGTTTCTTCGAGCGAAACAAGCTCACGGAGGTCTTTCAGAGGAAAAAGGTCGTAGGCCGGCCTCCGTACGAGCGGCCTTTTGTCATAGTAAAACGACGGTTTGTTGATTATATAGTCCGTAAGCAGGAAGCGGGAGAAGTGTTTTATTATAAATTCCGGCGTCATAAGCCTGTTTTGGCCCTTTATGAACACGCACGGCGCGAGCAGAACAACCCCGGAAACCCTCGTTTTTGCTGCCTTTTCCGCCGCGAGGTCGAGCGCTATCGCTCCGCCCATGGAAAACCCGATTATGTATACCTTCTGGTATTTTACAAGCCTCTTAAGTCCTTGTTTTGACGCGGAAATCCACTCTTTTTCGGTAGAGCGCGCAAAGTCCTGCACGCTTGTGCCGTGGCCGGGGAGGAGCGGGGCATAAACCGTTATGTTTTCTTTACTTAGCGCAACGG
>DAHWTK010000176.1 GCA_027328825.1 Nitrospirota bacterium | reverse complement strand
AGAAAGCATATCCGTTAATCAGGCAGGCAAGGATGATTTTTATCCCCCCACTCCTTCCGGCCCGTATACCCCCGGCCCGAAAAGAAGAGATTCCTTAAAATCCGGCCCAAAAATTTTTCAGGCATGAGTTTTTTAAAGGAGCGATAATTAATGCGTCTGCACTCTCCCCTTTACGCCGTCCCCCAGGGGGTGGCCGGGGGTAGCCCTCCCCACGCTCTCAGGCAATGGTCTAATAATGGGCTAATTTTGGGCTAAATTGAATCGGAGATAATCGGATTCCAAAATAAGCGGTAATAAAGCGAATAATGGCAAGTCCGCTTAAACATTGAAAACGAGGGATTCAGTAAGAAACTATGAAAAATGGCAAGAATGGCTTTTAATGGATTCACACGGCAGGGGTCGCTGGTTCGAACCCAGCATCGCCTACCATAAGAATCAAGGGGTTACGGGCTTCCGTAGCCCCTTTTTCTTGCCTGAAAACCGCCACTGTAGCGAAATTGTAGCGGATTTATTTCGCCTCATCCGTCAGGACGGCTACATCGGTGCCTTTTTCATCGGGCTGTAGCGCTACAGTCGCTACAGGTTTTTCCGACGCCCTTGCCAACACGTCTACTCCATGACGCAGACTATCAACGTTATGATGAGCGTAGCGCATAGTCATGGTCAATGTCTTGTGACCAAGGATTTTGCTTACGGTGTAGATATCTACACCGGCCTGGGCCATTCGGCTCCCTGCTGTATGGCGTAGATCATGGAAGCGAACGTCGTTTAATTCCGCCTTCCCTCTTGCTCTCCTGAAGGCCCTCTTCAGGTTGTGCGCGTCGATTTTCGTA
>DAHWTK010000175.1 GCA_027328825.1 Nitrospirota bacterium | reverse complement strand
AGGGGGTCGGTATCATACGGGAAACCCACGAAATTTTCCGCCCAGAAGGCAATCCTTGCGCCGACGGGCCTTCCTGCGACGAGCCTCTGGCGCTCCTGTATCTCCTTGTCGCTGAAGGTCTTTACCCGGCAGCAGTGCTCGGCTGCGAAGGCCGGAGAACAAGCCAGGATTAATATTACAATTAAAATAAATCTCTTCATTCTTCGTCCTCTACTCGAATGAATCCGTGATATGCCGGTTTGCGTGCGGCGCGACACATGCTCATTATACAGAAAAGGCGTCCCGGAAGGAACGCCTTTTTTTATTTTTGGTGCCGGAGACGAGACTCGAACTCGTACGGGTTTCCCCACACGCCCCTCAAACGTGCGTGTCTACCATTCCACCACTCCGGCAAAATCCTTCATCCCCCTCTTAAGATAAGAGGGGGAGCGAGGGGGCGTTATGTTCTTTATACCTTCGTCAGCCAGTCCTTGTGCTTCCGGGACCTGCCCTGGACTATATCGAAAAACACCTTCTGGAGCGCAAGCGTGACCGGGCCGGGTTTGCCGTTTGATATGACCCTGCCGTCCACCTCGCGTATAGGCGTAATCTCCGCCGCAGTCCCGGTAAAGAAGGCCTCGTCCGCGATATAGACCTCGTCCCTCGTGAAGCGCTCTTCCCGGACCTGATAGCCCATCTCCGCCGCAAGCTCGATTATGGAGTCCCGCGTGATGCCTTCAAGGATGGACGTAAGCGGCGTCGTCTTTATAACGCCTTTCCTGACTATAAATATGTTCTCCCCGCTGCCTTCGGCGACGTATCCTTCCGGGTCGAGCAGCATGGCTTCGTCGCAGCCC
>DAHWTK010000174.1 GCA_027328825.1 Nitrospirota bacterium | reverse complement strand
GGGCGGTGCGTGAGGCCATAAAATGCGCTATCGACGCCGGGCACACGCCGGTAATCGATGAGCAGTATGGCGGCGGTGCAAGGCTGCAATGTTCGTCTTGTGATGCTTACGGGCGAGTAGTGAGGGTGGAAACTCGGAAGGTTCGATATATCCGATACGGCAAGATTTTTGACGAATGCCTGACACCAGGCGGTGAAAAGGAGGCAGTATGAGCAAATCAAAAATATCGTGAACCCGGATGCCCTATTAAACAAGACTCGACCTTAAATCAAGTGAAAGGAGGACTATCCCATGAATGACCAGGTCAGCATGTTTATAACTGGTGGGTTGTATACACTGGGGGTGATTGCCGTGATTCTTCTCGTGCAGGGGAAAATAAGCTTCCACCTGCCCGGACTGAAGGATGATGATAACCCCCACGTTGTGCCGACTAAGGCAAAAGCGGAAAAGGAGGCGTAAGATGATTAGATTCAAGAAAATTAAAGCGTTAAAAGATGGCAAACTCCGCATCGAGTATGAGCAGAAAAACAAGGATTCTTGGGACGAATATACCCTAAATTGCTCAGATGAGCCTAAGGATTCCTATGGCGCAGCGCTTCAGGCTCTCGCCGGGGACGTTATCGAAATGTGCGAACTGCCGGAAGATTACCTGCCCCGCATCACCGTAACCGGCGTGTCGTTCTCCTATGGCGGGGATGAGGAAGTTATGGGGGCTGTCATAACTGCGTCTATGCGGTTGAATAAATCGAACCAGCCGCTCAACCTCAACACCCCGCACAAAACCGAGACATGGTATAGTGAGACCGGGAGCGAACTTTCCTTATTGCATCCTGATT
>DAHWTK010000173.1:279-837 GCA_027328825.1 Nitrospirota bacterium | reverse complement strand
ACGCTCTCGAAGTTGGGGTTGACGAAGGTGAGGTGCCTATCTCCCACGATGTGCCGGAAGGCGATCGCAAACAGCGGCTCGATACCAGACGTGGACCCGGCGATGATGCTGATGGTGCCCGTGGGGGCAATGGTCGTAACCGTCGCGTTGCGCAGCGGCGGACCGTCACGATAGATGCTGCCGGCCCAGTTGGGGAAAGGACCTCGCTCCTCCGCCAGCTTCGCCGACTCCTCGTGCCCTACCTGCTTGATGAAGCCCATCACTCGGTCGGCCAGATTGATGGCCTCCTCGCTGTCGTAGGGAATACCCAGCTGTATCAGCAGGTCAGACCACCCCATCACGCCGAGACCGATGCGCCGGTTGTCCTTCACCATCTTGTCGATGTCGGGGAGCGGATAGGGGTTGACGTCTATGACGTCGTCGAGGAAGCGCACCGCGACCCGCACCACATGCTCGAGAGATTCCCAGTCCACCTCGACCTTGGCCTCGTGGAACTGCCCGTTCCTTCGCGCCGGCTCCCGCCTGACCAGCTTTGCCAGGTTCACCGAGCCCAGGTTG
>DAHWTK010000173.1:0-269 GCA_027328825.1 Nitrospirota bacterium | reverse complement strand
CCTCGTTCGGCAAGAGCGGCTGCTCGCCGCACGGGTTGGTCGCTTCGATCTGGCCCACCGCGGGCGTCGGATTCGCGGGACTCGCATTCACCCTGTCGATGTAGACGAGACCGGGATCCCCGGTCCTCCACGCGGCCTGGACGATCTTCTCGAAGACGTCGCGCGCCCGGAGCGTCCCCTGAAGTTCACCTGTCGCGGGGCAGCGAAGTTCGTATTCGGCGTCCTCTGCCAGCGCTTTCATGAAGGCATCGGTGATAGCCACGGAGATG
>DAHWTK010000172.1 GCA_027328825.1 Nitrospirota bacterium | reverse complement strand
TCTCGAAGGGCAGCATCTATTTGCCGCCGGTTAATTGGAGGCTGATGGAGTCGGTAGACGCACTGTTCGCGCCCTTGATAATTGCCGCCCGGTATTCCCAGCCGTTATCCCACCACTTCTTAATGGTTCCGAGAGTTGCCTTCGTCCAGGTTATTTTGTTGTAGGAGTCGTCCACGGCGTCGAACCAGTTTGTCCCGTCCATTGTCTCCTGCAATTTTACCGTGTCTCCGACGCTCGAAAGCGTCCCGAAACAGATGGCGGTCTTGTATTTGCCGGAGATACCGGCCACGCCTCCGGCAAGGGTGCCGTTGGGGTTCGCCGTAACGGTATCGGACGTTACGGTTGCGCTCGCGCGTCCGGAGTAGCTCTGGAAAAGCACGTTGGCCGCGAACGCGGGGGCGCTCATAACCAGCCCCACGGCCATCAAGGTCATCATTCCCGCGAAGGCGGGAATCCAGGAATTGTATTTCTTCATTATCATTTTCCTTTCTCCTGTCTTGGGGTTACCCTCCCCCTTATGAGGGGGGAGGGTTTGCCCAGCGGGCAGGGTGGGGGTGATTATTACATCCTGCATCCCGTGAGCAGGTAGTTCGCGCCCGTGAATACCAGGCCCTCGCCCACGTTCTGGCGGGTGCGGAATATCCAGGACCGTATCTCCTCCTCACGATACGTCTCCACGACGAGCGGCGTCGGGCTGTCCTCCTCCCAAAGGAACGTGCGGCCTATACACGGCTCCTGGAGGTCTTCTCCGCCGCTTGAGAGCGCGCAGACGCAGGCTATGGAGTCGTTCCATATGCCGGATATGTTTTTCGGCTGACCCTCCGCCGCCTTGTCGAATATTGCGC
>DAHWTK010000171.1 GCA_027328825.1 Nitrospirota bacterium | reverse complement strand
AGGAAATTCCTCTTTCTGATGCACATAAAATAATGCAAATGGTTGGGGAGGCATAAATTGAAAAGAGATGAATGTTGCTTTGATTGTAATGACATAAACAGAAAGAAAGTGTGTAAAGCAGATGATTGTAAATTTTTCCCACACAGTTTAGGGCCAAAGAAAATAATGCAACAACACGCCAGCGCATTTAATTGTAACATAAAAGAGGATGTTGTTAACCATCCTTCTCATTACAAAGGAAAGAATGGAATAGAGGTAATTGACATTATTGAAGGCTTTGACCTCACTTACTGCGAAGGAAACATTATTAAATATATTCTTCGCCATAAAAAGAAGAATGGTCTGGAAGATTTGAAGAAAGCGCAATGGTATCTTAATAAAAAGATAAAACAAATGGAGGCAAACCATGAATGACCAAGTCAGTATGTTCATAACTGGTGGGCTGTATACACTTGGAGTGATTGCCGTAATACTTCTCGTGCAGGGGAAAATAAGTTTCCACCTGCCTGGCATGAGAGACGAAGATTCTCCCTTATATTGTGCCGACCAGGGCAAAAGCGGAAAAGGAGAAGAAATAAAAAATGTCAGCACCTAAAGCACCAATAATTATGGCAAAGGGACAAACAGTTAGAATGAATACAGCTTGCGGAAGTATATTTCTAACACATAATCCCACCATTCAATGTTTTGTGACAAAGGGAAAAAGTGGTACTTGCCTGAATAGTATGTGTGAAGCAATTGGACGTCTTGCGTCTAAGTTAATTGAAAAAGGAGAAACAGAAGAAGTAATTAATCAACTCATTGGGATTCGCTGCGGAAATGATGTTGTGTTTGGACTCAATGAAAAAGGAGAACAAAAATTTATT
>DAHWTK010000170.1:244-869 GCA_027328825.1 Nitrospirota bacterium | reverse complement strand
CCGAGTTTGGCGATATGTTCATGGTGGAGCTTTCGCGCGGCTGCGGGCGGCACTGCCGTTTCTGCATGGCGGGATATGTATACCGCCCGCCCAGGAATCGAAGCCTCGAGTCGGTCAGGAAGGATATAGAGGAGGGCGGCAAACTCGCCGGGAAAATCGGGCTTGTCGGCTCGGCGGTGTCGGACTGGCCATGGATTTCGGAACTCGCGCGCGAGCTTGAGGCTCGAAGCCAGTCGACTGGCCGAGGCCGGCCTACCGGCTTCTCGGCATCGTCTCTCCGGGCGGACTCTCTGACGCCGGAGCTTGCCGCCCTCGTCTCCAGGGGAAACAGGACCGTCGCCATCGCGCCTGAGGCGGGTTCCGAACGCCTGCGGGCCGTGATAAACAAAAATATTTCAGAGGAGCAGGTGCTGCGGGCGGTGCGGACGCTTATAGAGGCGGGTGTCCTGAACGTCAAGCTCTATTTCATGGTGGGCCTGCCCACGGAGACCGAAGAGGACATCGAGGAGATTATAAAACTGGCCGGGAAGGCGCGCGAAACGATGCTTGCGTCCGCGAGAGGGAAGGGACGGATAGGAACCCTTTCCTTAAGCGTGAACTGCTTCATCCCGAAGCCCTGGACGCC
>DAHWTK010000170.1:0-234 GCA_027328825.1 Nitrospirota bacterium | reverse complement strand
CAGTGGGAGCCGATGGAGGCGGCGGATAAGCTGAAAGACAAACTGCGGCGCATCACGAAGGCGCTCGGCAGCCTACCTAATGTGGCTGTGACGCACGACGTCCCCAAATACGCATTCATACAGGCCGCGCTTGCCAGGGGAGACAGACGCCTTGCGAAAGTCATCCTTCGCGCGTCGGAAAACGGGGAAGACTGGAAGGACGCGTTTGCGAAAGAGAATCTTTCGATGGATTTT
>DAHWTK010000016.1 GCA_027328825.1 Nitrospirota bacterium | reverse complement strand
GTTTCTGTATTGTCGAAGTTCGGTACGAAGTCTACAGTATCCTTGTCTATATCTTCCAGCATCTGCTCCGAAAGCTTCGTAAGCCTGACTTCCGTATACCTCATCGCGGCGGGCGGGTCTCCGTCCACGGAGCCGAAGTTACCCTGGCCGTCCACGAGCGGATAGCGCATGGAGAAGTCCTGGGCCAGCCGGACAATCGTGTCGTATACCGCGGCGTCGCCGTGCGGGTGGTATTTGCCTATCACGTCGCCGACCACGCGGGCGGATTTCTTGTAAGGCTTTCCGCGCGTGAGGCCGAGTTCGTGCATGGCGAACAACACGCGCCGATGCACCGGTTTTAAGCCGTCCCGCACGTCCGGGAGCGCACGTCCCACGATTACGCTCATCGCGTAGTCGAGGTAGGAGGTCTTCATCTCCTCTTCGATGTTTACGGTCGGGACAAGTGATTTATTTTCGTCAAGTGGGGTCATATTTCCTTTATTTCTTTGATGTTCATACCAAAATAGCTACACAATTTTTCTGTTTTTTTATCTGACAAATCTGAAAAGAGAAAACGCTCTGGTTTGAAATCATCTATCCACAAATAAAAATCTATCTTTCTTTTTTCTTCTTTAATACGCCCATTTGAATATTTAACAAAAATCGGATGGCGGCCTCCACCTTCCGAAAAAAAGTCACCCGTTATAACACCTAATAAATCGAGAAAGCCGCACTTTTTATCATGATTAACAAAAGCTAATACATTAAGATTCTTTCGATTCGGATTAACGGCCTCAAATTGTCCTACTGCTGTATGTATATCATCTGTTAGGCGATTATAAGTAGGGTCGCGCCTAAACCTCTCTACCATGGTCCCTGATGGAACTACACTAAGCTGCTCGTCCAGCCATGTATCGCAATCGATGGTCTTGACCTCGCAGAAGAAAGCAAATTCATCGTCTTTGAAAACTCGAAAATCGGGTGTTTTGGATTTTTTTTTCTCTTTTTTAGCAAATTCTTCTACTCGGAGATTTTTTCGGTCTAGCCAATCGGCTATTCGCTTTTCGTTTTCGTCCACGACTATTCCAACTTTCATAACTCCCCCTGCTTCGCTTCCCCCTCTTATCTTAAGAGGGGGACTGAGGGGGCGTTATATATCCAGGTTCCTGACTTCCATCGCGTGGCCCTGGAGGAAGAGCTTTCTCTGCTCGACGTCCTCGCCCATGAGGGTCGAGAATATCTCGTCGGCGGTGTAGGCGTCCTCCACCTTCACCTGCAAAAGGAGCCGCTTCTCCGGCGCCATGGTCGTCTCCCAGAGCTGTTCCGGGTTCATCTCGCCAAGCCCTTTGTAACGCTGGATGCCGAGTCCCTTTTTCCCGGCGGCGAATACATATTCGACCATCTCGCCGGTGTTATTTAATATGTGTTCCTCGCCCTTCTCGACGAGATTATACGGCGCGGGGCCAAGCCCAAGCGCGACGGGGGAGAGGCCCTTAAGTTCCCTGAACTCCGTCGAGCCGACAAGTTCTTCGTCCACAACGACCTTGTGCGTATGCCCGTCCTTTGACAGCTCCGCCTCGATGACGTATCCGCCGCCGTTGCCTTCGGCAGGCATTGCGTTCAGGGACGAGAGAAAACCGGGGTAGGCCGCATCCATGTACGCCTTGGCCGACTCCGTTATATTCTTAAGCGCCGCCGGGTCTTTCAGTGTCTGGCGGTTTAAGTCCGGATGCCGCGAGAGGGCACGGATTATTTCCGGCTCCTTCTTTTTTCTCTCAATCCTCTGGAGGATCTTCTCATAGTTCGAGAGCTTCTTTATTATCGTGGCGAGCGGCCTGCCGGAAATATCTGCCTTGCCGGAGGCGTCTTTCAGCGCGAAATCCTCGACCGCCTGGTCTATTAAATACTCCTCGAGTTCCGCCTCGTTCTTTATGTAGCGCTCGGCCTTGCCCTTCTTGACCTTGAAGAGCGGCGGCTGCGCGATGTAGAGGTGTCCGCGTTCGATAAGCGCGGGCATCTGGCGGAAGAAGAAAGTAAGGAGCAGCGTCCTGATGTGCGCGCCGTCCACGTCCGCGTCCGTCATGATTATTATTTTGTGATAGCGCGCCTTGTCCGGGTTGAAGTCCTCCGGGCCGATGCCCGTGCCGAGCGCTGTGATGAGGACTTTAACCTCCTCGGAGGTGAGCATCTTGTCGAAGCGCGCCTTCTCGACGTTCAGTATCTTGCCCTTGAGCGGCAGTATCGCCTGGTCTGCGCGGTTTCGGCCTTGTTTGGCGGAGCCGCCCGCGGACTCGCCCTCGACAAGGAAAAGCTCGCTCTTGGACGGGTCTTTCTCGGAGCAGTCCGCAAGCTTGCCGGGAAGTCCGCCGCCGTCCAGCGCCCCCTTGCGCCTTGTAAGTTCCCTGGCCTTCCTCGCGGCGTCCCTTGCGCGGGAAGCCGTAATTGCCTTCTCGGTTATGCGCCTGGCAACGGAAGGGTTCTCCTCGAAGAACGTCGAGAGGGCGTCGTATACCGCGCCATCCACCACGCCCTTGACTTCGGAGTTTCCGAGCTTCGTTTTCGTCTGGCCCTCAAACTGCGGATTGGGGAGCTTTACAGAGATTACCGCCGTCAGGCCTTCGCGGATGTCGTCGCCGGATATGGACTCTTTCAGGTTCTTGGCCAGGCCGGACGTCGTCGCGTAGTTGTTCACTGCGCGCGTAAGGGCGGATTTGAAACCTATCAGGTGCGTGCCGCCTTCGTGCGTGTTTATGTTGTTCGCGAAGGAATAGAGGTTCTCCACATAGCCGTCGTTATACTGTAGCGCGGCTTCGAGGATAAGCGCGTCCTTTTCCTTTGCGATGTATATGGGTTTCGGGTGAAGGGGGGTTTTATTTTTGCTCAGATGCTCTACGAAAGAGACTATCCCTCCCTGGTATAAAAACTCGTGTTCCTTCTCCGAGCGCTCGTCTTTTATGGATATTTTGAGGCCTTTGTTCAGGAAGGCAAGCTCTCTGAGTCTCTGGGAGAGCGTCTCGTAAGAGAATTCCGTCTCCTCGAAAATCAGGCCGTCCGGTTTGAACGTAACTTTTGTCCCGCGCTTCTTCGTATTGCCGGAGGCGGTAAGCTGGGTTGCGGGGGTTCCGCGTTCGTAGCGCTGCTCCCACGCCTTCCCGTCACGCCATATCTCGAGCTCCAGCCATTCGGAAAGCGCGTTGACGACGGATATGCCGACGCCGTGCAGTCCGCCGGACACCTTGTAGGACGAGCTGTCGAACTTGCCTCCGGCATGGAGCACCGTCAGCGCAACCTCCGCGGCGGGCTTCCCCTCCGTCGGGTGCATACCCGTGGGTATGCCGCGTCCGTCGTCCTCCACGGTAACGGAGTTGTCGATGTGGATGATGACGCTTATGTTCTCGCAGTATCCGGCAAGGGCTTCGTCCACGGAGTTGTCCACGACTTCATAGACGAGGTGATGCAGGCCGAGGACGGAGGTGCTGCCGATATACATCGCAGGGCGTTTCCTTACCGCCTCCAGCCCCTCCAGGACCTTTATCTGTTCCGCCTCGTAACGCTCTTCCACCGGCGCTTTGGCCATTATTTATATCTCCTTAATCCATACTTACAGCCGTCATTCCCGCGAAAGCGGGAACACGGCGACTTTGCCTGTCGTCCCGACCGAAGCGGAGGGATCTACCTTTGACTTTTAAGTCAACTGGATTCCTCGACTACGCTCGGAATGACAGCAGTGCGGGCGCAATAAATTGTGCCCCTACAAGTCCCTGGATTCCCGCCGGAGCCTGCCCTGAGCGAAGTCGAAGGGCGGGAATGACGACAACTACAGGGCCGACACGAAGGTACGGCCCCTACATTTTCAATTCATACCCGCATCGGCATCACGACGCATTTGTACGACTCACCGCCGGCCTGGCTTATGATGCAGGGCGAGAGGCTGTCCTTCAAAAGCAGGCTCACCTTGTCCTGATCCATTACGGAGAGCGCGTCGAGCAGATATTTCGCATTGAAACCTACCTCAAGCTCGGCCCCGCTGTATTCTACCGGAAGCTCCTCCCTCGCCTCGCCCATCTCCGGGTTCTGCGACGTAAGGGCCGCCTTTTCATTCGACAGGACGAACTTTACGGCGTTAGTGCGCTCGCGGGAGAGAAGCGACACGCGCCTTAAGGCAGCCGTGAGAAGCGCCTTCTCAATAGAAACGGACTTGTCGTTGGACGTCGGTATCACCTGCTCGTAGTTCGGGTAGTTCCCTTCTATCAGGCGCGTGACCATGTAAAGCGAGCCCAAGCGGAAGACGATATGGTTCTTGGAGAGCGCCATCATAAGATCCGTCTCGCCCTCGTCCAGTAGCTTCTTTAATTCCGAGGCGGACTTTTTGGGGATTATTGCCGTGCCGGGGGCGGCTTTTGCGGAGATATTGCGCTTTAGGATGGCCAGGCGATGGCCATCCGTGCCCACCATCTCTATCTGGGAGCCGTTATCTTTCGAGGAGAGGACCATGTAAATGCCGTTCAAGACGTATCTCGTGTCGTTGTCTCCGGCGGCAAATATTGTCTTTCGTATAAGCTCGTGCATGAGCAACGGGTCCACCGGGACAAATTCGGCTCCTTCCATCTCCGGCAGAGTCGGGAATTCCTCCCTGGCGAGGCCGGTAAACTTGAACGTCGCCTTGCCGCTCCTTATGGTGGCCCAGTTGTTCTCCGCGCTATCCACCGAGACGTCTTCTTCCGGCAGTTCCCGGACAATCTCGAAAAGCTTCCTGGCCGAGAGCGTAACCCCGCCCGGCTCGGTCACCTCCGCCTGGTAAACGCCCTTAAGGCCTATTTCGAGGTCTGTTGCGGTAATGGCGATGCCCCCGCCTTCAACGGTCTCTATCAGGGCATTGCTCAAAACCGGCATGGTATTGCGCCTGTCCGCCACGGACTGCACCCTCGACAGGCCCTTCAGGAACTCTTCCCTTTTGATCTGAAATTTCATTGGGTCCCCTTTCTCCTTTTTATCCCTTAACCGCTTTCGCCAGGGCCTCCACCTCGGCGTCGAACTTTATGTCGTTTGCGCGCCTTTCGTCCACCTGGCGACATGCGTGAAGCACTGTGGTGTGGTCTTTGCCGCCGAACGCCTTCCCGACCTCCGGGAACGACCCGCCGGCGACCGTCCTGCACAGATACATCGCCACCTGCCTCGGGTGGACGAGATTTTTGGTGCGTTTTTTGGACTTTATCTCGGATATTTTTATCTGGAAGTGGTCGGCCACGAGCTTTATTATCTCGTCGAGGCCGATTACCCGCTCCTTTTCGGCGATAATGTCCCTCAGCACCACCCTGGCAAGCTCCAGGGTTATCTGGCGGCCCGTGAGGGATGCGTATGCCCCGAGGCGTATCAGAGAGCCTTCCAGCTCCCTTATATTCGACCTGATGTTGTTTGCCAGGAACATCGACACGTCTTCGGGGACGGTTATCCCCTCCTGCTCCGCTTTCTTGGCGACGATTGCCGCCTTCGTCTCCATGTCCGGGGGCTGAATATCCGCTATAAGACCCCACTCAAAGCGCGACCGGAGGCGCTCTTCCATGTCCGGCATCTCCTTCGGGAAGCGGTCCGAGGAAAGGACAATCTGCCTGCCATATTCGTGCAAGGTATTGAACGTGTGGAAAAATTCCTCCTGTGTGCGCTCCTTTCCGGCGATGAACTGTATGTCGTCTATCACCAGGAGGTCGGTATTTCTGTATTTATTCCGAAATTCGGTCATGCGGTTGTAGTGTATGGCCGTTATAAGCTCGTTCGTGAACTCTTCGGACGTGAGGAACGTTATCCTCGTTTTCGGAGAGTGTTCCTTGATGTACGCGCAGATAGCGGATAGAAGATGTGTCTTGCCCAGGCCGACGCCGCCGTACACGAACAGGGGGTTATATGCTCTGGCCGGATTTTCGGCCACGGCCTTGGCCGCGGCATGGGCGAACTCGTTGGACTTGCCCACGACGAAATTACTGAAGGTATATTTTGGATTAAACCCGTGCGGTTTTTTTATTTTCTGCGCTTCGGCCCCCGGCGCGTCCTGGTTCTGGGCTGGCGTTATGTCTTTTCCGTCTCCCGCCCCGGCCCCTTCTATCCCATAGACCTCGCCATGATTCGCCGATATTCCGGAACTCTTTGATATATGAAACGAAATGGCGATCTCGTCCCTTTCGAGGACTTCGTTTAATACGCGGGTAAGGAGCTCAAAGTAGTGTTCGAGCAGCCACTCTTTGAAGAACTTGTTCGGGACGTTTAAGGTAACCCCTGTCGAGTCAATGGATTTCAGCCTTACGGGGCGTATCCAGGTATCAAAATTCTGGCGGCTCACCTCCCTCGAGATAAGCTCCTGCGCCTCAGACCATATATCCTTTACCACTTCCTGCATAATCTTTCCTGATAAACCAAGAAGACATTGAGAGTCAAAAGATTTTTTGATTATAACGCGGGTTATAAGTTACACACACCGTTTTCCACACCTGTTGATAATTCAAATATTTATTTAATTTCAATTAGTTCCGTTATATAAAACATCATCTGGCGCGTTATTTTTCACAGGGTTTAAGTCCTCGTTTTTACATTGTTTTGTAAATTTAAAAAAGTGGCAGGCCTGACCTGCCCTTAACGCCTTGTTTCGCCCGCCTCGGCAAAAAGGCAGAATATGTCATCTTAACAGATAAAGGGTATCTTAATCAAGATATTTCTGCCTTGGCGGAAAAGTTTAAAAACCTGTTAATTCAAGAAGTTTCAAAATCTTAAACGACAGTTTCAGGCCTTACCGGAAGTCCTGAACAGCACGGTTTTCCCACAGGATTTTAATGAGGCATTACATTACTTTTATAGGGTGTTATCCATGCTTCCCACATTTTCACAGCCGATGACTATTAGTGTTACTATATTTTTCTATATTTAAATTAGGGGATGAAGGATGGGATTTTTATCGGCAGCCTAAAATACTATTCTTGACTTTTCCCGTTTTTTGGACAATAATACCCTTTTTGACAAAAGACTCGTATTTTTAAGGGAGAAGACCAATGAGTATAACATACCAGCCAAGCAAACTTAAGATGAAGCGCACCCACGGGTTCAGGAGCAGGATGGCCACCGCAGGCGGGAGGCTCGTCCTTAAACGCAGACGTGCAAAGGGCAGGAAAAGGCTTACGCCATAGACAAGTCCCGCAGGATAAGGAGAAGCTCCGAGTATAAGCGGGTATACGAAGAAGGGTCCAGGTTTCCCGGCAGGTATCTTGTGGCGGTAATCAGGCCGTCGGACGGACCTTTGAGGGTTGGTATAACGGTAAGCCGCAAGGTAGGAAACGCATGCGTCCGTAACCTTGTCAAGCGCCGGATCCGTGAAGCGGTGCGCCGGGAGCTCGATGAAACCCTCTCCGGCTGGGATATTGTCCTGATAGCGAGGCGGCAAGGTAGCTGGGGTGTAACTAAAAACCCTCGTGGAATAAAAGTGACAGGCGGCAAAGATAAACCTGCCGGCGGCAAAATTCAGGTTACGGCAGGGAAGCGTGGCGGCGCAAAGGTAGGCGCGCCTGTGAATCCTTCGTTTTCCGGGATAGTTGGCGATATAAGGCGGATAGCGGGGAGACTCTCCGATATTAAAGAGACCCCCTATAGAACGGGATAAAAGGCAAGGGAAGATGAAATGGGTTTTTATAGGTTTAATCAGGTTCTATCAGATTGTAATATCGCCGGCGATTCCGCCGCGCTGCCGTTTCTATCCGTCATGCTCCGAATACTCCCTTACCGCTTTAAAAAAATACGGTTTTTTTAAAGGCTTATTTCTTACAGTCAGAAGACTTGTAAAATGCCATCCGCTTCATCCGGGCGGATTTGACCCGGTGCCGTAAGTAAAAAATGGAAAAAAATTTAATAATAGCGATAGTCCTCTCAGCAGCCATACTTGTAGGCTATAATTACCTTTTCCCGCCCTTCAAGGCCGTGCCTGCAAAGGCGCCCGCAGCAGCCGCGGCGCTCAAGCCGCAGGCGGCAAAAGCAGGGCAGACGGCTCCTGTATCTATACCAGCTCCTACTACCAATCCGCCTGTGGTTTCACTGTTACAGGTCTCCGGCGCACCGATAAAAGACATAACAATCGACACCTCTCTTTATTCCGCCGTCATAACCACCGAAGGCGGAACCATAAAAAGCTTTAAGCTGAAAAAATATCTTGATTCCGAGGGAAAACCGCTTGAGATGGTCCCGCCGGGCGAGCAGATAATGCCTCTTGCGCTCGTGCCTGAAGGAGCCACGCCGGCCCAGGCTGAGAGCGTGATATATGCGGCGAACAAAGAATCTCTTTCGCTGGCAAAAGGCGCACAGGGGACTATTACGCTCACCGCGCAGGGCGGTGATGGAAAGAGCCTTACAAAAACCCTTACATTCAAGGACGGGAGTTATCTGATAGACGGCTCATTCGAGCTTGGCGGCTATCCCTCCGCTACGATGTATATGGGAGACGGATTCGGTAACCTGACGGACTTAAAGGCCATGACGAGGTTCAATTACGCCCAGGTATTTACCCTTATGGACGGGAGCAAGCACGAGGATAACCCCTCTAAACTGGAAGCACAGAAGACTTACACCGGGAAAAAGGGCTGGACGGGCGTTACGGACAAGTATTTCATAGCTGCGATGGTGCCATCCGGGCCTTTCACGGCGGTCGTGGGAAAAGGCTCGATGGATACCGGCATCGCGGGCGTAAGGTCTTACGGACCGTCGGAGAAATTCCAGTTATATATCGGCCCGAAGGAGTATGACCGCCTGAAGGCCGCCGACCACGAGCTCGAGAGGTCTGTTGACTACGGCTGGTTCGCTTTTATCGCGAAGCCTCTCTTTGTCGCGCTCAAGTTCTTCTACAGGCTTGTGGGCAACTGGGGCTGGGCTATTGTCGTGCTTACGGTGGTCATAAAGCTTATCTTCGCGCCTCTTACACACAAGAGCCAGAAGTCCATAAAACGCATGCAGAAGCTCCAGCCGCTTTTTGCGGAGCTGAAGGAGAAATACAAGGGAGACCCCCCCAGACTCAATAAAGAGATGATGGAGCTTTACAAGAAACACAAGGTGAACCCGATGGGCGGGTGTCTTCCGATGCTCATCCAGATACCTGTTTTCATAGCGCTTTATAGAGTGCTTGGCAATTCCATCGAGCTTCGGCACGCTCCGTTTATCTTCTGGCTGCACGACCTCTCGGCAAAAGACCCCTACTACGTCCTCCCGATAATCATGGGCGGCTCGATGCTTCTCATGCAGAAGATGACCCCGACCTCCATGGACCCGAAGCAGAATATGATCATGATGCTCATGCCGGTTGTCATGACTTTCTTTTTCATCAACCTGCCGTCTGGCCTTGTGCTCTATTTCACCGTGAGTAACCTGCTCTCCATGGCGCAACAGTTCTATATAAACAAATACTCAAGCGATAACTGAAGATTGGGCCCTATCCCATGGACCGGACAAGCCTGACGGAAGCATGCCGGGGATGGCAGTATCTGCAGGACTCCCTTTCCAGACTGACGGGGCTGGAGTTCGCGCTGTATAACGGCGAGGGCGAGCCCGCTGGTATGGCGAGCGGAGAATCGCCGTTCTGCCGCAGCATAAGAAGGGGCGGCCCGGACGGGGCGTTCTGCGAGTCCCAATGCGGAAGACGCATCAGGGAAGCCGCCGGCGGAGATGGCGTCGTCAGTTTCAAGTGCGATTCCGGCCAGAACGTATTCCTTATACCCGTCAGGCATGGGGATACGACCCTTGTAATATCCGGCGGCAAGACCTTCTCCAACCGCGAGGACTACAAGAAGACATTAAAGATGATAAAATCCGCCGGCGGCAGGGTATCCGTTACCGGCAGGCACAGGTACCGCTACATCGGCAAGAGAAGGCTTGCGGGTGTGGTGGAACTGGCAAAAAACACGGCATTCCAGCACTTCAACATTTCTCACCAGAAATCCGTTTATCAGCTCCGTTACAGCCGCCAGGCCGCGCTCCTCGAAAGCGCCAGCCTGTTATACGGAGAGCGCGCACTTTCCGATATTGCCGGGACGCTTCTCCGTTCCGTGGTTGCGCTCTTTGACGCCGACACCGCATCGCTGATGTTTTACGGGGAGGGGGAATCCGTTCCGCAGGCGCACTATATCGCGGGAGAGCAGGCGGAGGCCGTCCGGAATGCGGGCGAGGCGCTTGAAAAGGGGGTCCTGGCTATTATTTCTGAATCCAGGAGCGAATATGCGCCGGTAAGGCATGCAAAGCATGTTACTGCTATGGGACTGCCGGGTGATATGGCGCCCGTCCTGGTCATACCTCTGCGGCGCTACGGACACTTCCTTGGGGCGCTCTGCCTGTACGGAGCGGACCTCAGCGGGGAAGAACTCCCGGCGCTAAGGACATATGTCGCGCAGAGCGCGGCTGTAATGGAGAACCAAAGGCTCAGGGCTCAGCTTGAGGAGAAGGTCGAGAAGCTTCGGATGCTGGTCGGCATAGGCGCGCGCATGAACGAGCTTACGGACAGAGCCGAGCTGGTAAATTTCATATTCGAGCAGTCCGCGGAGCTTTTACAGGCGGAGCGCGGCTCCCTCATGCTCCTGAACCACAAGACGGACGAGCTGATAGTGGAGGTCTCGCGCGGTCTGTCGGAGGAGATGGGTAGGAAGCTTCGGATTAAACCCGGACAGGGAATAGCGGGCAAGGTTGCGAAAGACGGCGCGCCGATGGTCGTGGACGATCTCGAAAAGGCGCTTTCCATCTCCAAGCGCCCGGATTACCGCACAAAGTCCTTCATAAGCCTGCCGCTCAAGGTGGACGGCCAGGTGATAGGGGTAATAAACCTGTCGGACAAATTTTCCGGCAATGTCTTCTCCCATGAAGACCTCGAACTTATAACCGGGCTTGTCTCGCAGGCGTCTACAGCCCTCGAAAAGGCGCGGCTCGCGCTTTCGCTGGAAGAGATCAGGAAGGCTCTGGAGGGGCAGAAAAACTGAGCGAAAGGGATACCATAGCCGCCATTTCAACGCCGCCAGGGTTCGGCGGGATAGGTATAATACGTATCTCCGGACCCGCCGCTGTGGGGATATTAAGCAAAATATTCACGTCTTTTGCCGCAGTAGTGGCAGACCAACTTCAATCTCACCGTTTATATTACGGGAAAGTGGTAAATCCTGAAACCGGCGTTCAGGTTGACGAGGCGCTGGCCGTAATAATGCGCGCGCCCAGGACTTATACCCGCGAGGACGTGGCCGAGATTAACTGCCACGGCGGCCCGGCGGCGGTAAAGAAGACGCTGGAGCTTTCACTCCGAGCGGGGGCGCGCCTGGCCGAGCCGGGCGAGTTTACGAAGCGGGCGTTTTTAAACGGCAGGATAGACCTCACCCAGGCCGAGGCGGTTATGGATATGATATCCGCCTCTACGGAGTTAGGCCGGGAGGCGGCGGTAAAACAGCTTTCCGGCGGTCTCAGGGATAAAATCGAGGCGCTTCGGGCCGCCCTGACGGAGCTTCTCGCCCTGACGGAATTGTCCATAGACTTCCCGGAGGAGGACGTGGATTACATCCCGGCAGAGGGACTGAAGGAGCGGGGGGGTTATATCAGGGAACGGATAGGGAAACTTCTTTCCACCTTCGAGGAAGGGCGCATCCTGCGCGAGGGCCTGCGGCTCGCCATAGTCGGCGCGCCGAACGTGGGGAAGTCGAGCCTTTTAAATGCCCTTTCCGGCAGCGAGCGCGCGATTGTCACGGAGATTCCCGGCACGACCCGCGACACCGTGGAGGAGACGATAAACATAGGCGGCGTGCCTGTCCGCGTAATCGACACAGCCGGGATACGGAAGAGCGAATGCCCGGTGGAAAAAGAGGGTATCCGTCGCTCGAAGGCGGCAATGGACGAGGCGGACATAATAATTCTTGTCCTTGACGGTAGCAGAAAGATGGAAGAGCAAGACCCTTCTTTCTTTTCGGGAGAAAAGAAAGAAGCAAAGAAAAGCCGGATAGTAGTCATAATCAACAAGATTGACCTGCCGCAGAAGCTCAGCCCGGAAGTTTTTGGGGCGACCTTTTTTCAAAAAGGTCGCGATGATGTTGTCCGTGTTTCCGCCAAGACCGGAGAGGGTCTTGAGACTTTGACTTTCCGCATCCGGGAAATGGTTTTCGGGCCTGGCCGGGACCATGCATCCGAGGCGGCGATAAACCTCCGGCACAAGATGGCGCTGGAGGAGGCGGACGCCGCCCTTGCGAGGTTCCTCGAAGGCTGCGGCAGAAATCTGTCCCCGGAGTTCCTCGCGCTTGAGCTTCGCGAGGCCTTGGGCGCCGTCGGCGGCATTGTCGGTCGCACGGCCCCCGAAGACATTCTGAACCTTATATTTTCCAGGTTCTGCATAGGAAAATAAAAGCTTTTTTTAAAGCCGCTTCCGCTAATCTGCCTTCCCGATAAAACCGCGCATAAACCCCGGTTTGACGCATTTTAACTTCCGGTTATACTTTTATGTTGTTATTAAAGCCGAAAAAGGAATTTTGCTGCCCATACCTTAAAGGAGGCCAGGATTTCATGCGTATCGCCCAGGTTTCGCCGCTTTATGAGAGCGTGCCGCCAAAATTGTACGGGGGGACGGAGCGGGTAGTATCGTATCTGACGGAGGAACTGGTAAAACAGGGACACGACGTAACCCTTTTCGCAAGCGGAGATTCTGTAACGTCCGCAAGGCTCGTCTCGCCCTGCCGGAAATCCCTCAGGCTTGACAGCGCTTGCAAGGACTATATTTCTCACCACGTGCTTATGCTGGAGCAGGTGATAAACATGCAGGATGAGTTCGACATCATCCACTTCCATATCGACTACATACACTATCCCGTCGCGCGCAGGATGTCCGTGCCGATTGTAACTACCCTGCACGGAAGGCAGGACCTTCCGGATTTGAAGGCACTGTACGATGAATTCGACGACGTGCCGGTAATATCTATATCGAACTCACAGAGGTGTCCAATACCGCATGTAAACTGGCAGGGAACGGTATATCACGGCCTGCCGCTTTCGCTTTATTCCCTTAGCGAGGGGACGGGCGGTTATCTTGCCTTCCTGGGCAGGATTTCCCGGGAGAAACGCCTCGACAGGGCGATAGAGATAGCAAGGCGCTCAGGAGTCCCGCTACGGATCGCGGCCAAGGTGGACAAGACCGACGAGGAATACTTCCACAAGGAGATAAAGCCCATGCTCAACCACAAAGACGTTATCTTCCTTGGCGAGATAGGCGAAGACCAGAAGGAGCATTTCCTTGGAAACGCCCTCGCGCTTCTCTTTCCTATAGACTGGCCGGAGCCGTTCGGGCTTGTGATGATAGAATCCTTCGCGTGCGGCACGCCCGTAATAGCCTATTCCGAAGGCTCTGTCCCGGAGATAATAGACGAGGGCGTGACGGGATTTATCTGCGGAGACATCGACCGGGCGGTGGAGGCCGTAAGCAAGGCCTCGGCCCTGGACAGGATCTCGTGCAGGAGACGCTTCGAGGAGCGTTTTTCCGTATCGAGAATGGCCCAGGATTACCTGTGCGTCTATCGGCGGCTTGCCTGCAAGGCCAGGCGCGGACAAAGCGGCGGACAGAGGCTCTCAAGGGCGGCTTCATGACGGATCTTATCCAGGTCGGGGATCAGTTTTATGTGCTGGCCACTTCCGCGCTGGCGGACGACCGCACGCTTGTCTTGAAGGAAGGCGATACATTCGCCGTGTTCGACCGCTACGGCGACATATCCCCGCTTGGCCGCGGCGAGCAGGGCCTGTACCACGAAAGCACGAGGTTCTTGAGCCGTCTTGAGCTCCGCCTCGGGTCTTCCCGCCCGCTTCTGCTCGAATCCACCGTGCACTCGGACAACAGCCAGCTCACGGCGGACCTGACCAATCCGGACATTAATATCAACGAGGGCCTTCTGTTAAAGCGCGGCACGATACACCTCTTCCGGCAGAAGTTCCTCCTGAAGGGAACGTGTTTCGAGAGGTTCCGGCTCTTAAACCACGGCATGGACGAGGTGGAGCTGCCTTTTATACTATATTTCGGCGCGGATTTTACAGACCTCTTCGAGGTGCGCGGCATGAGCCGCGAGAGGCGGGGGGAGATTTTTCCGCCGGAGGTGGACGGCGGGAGCGCGCGTCTTAAATATTCCGGCGTGGATGGAGTTGTGAGGACTCTGCACGTAGAGCCGTCTTTCAGGCCGGACAGCCTGACAGGTTCCCAGCTCGCGCTTCCGATAAAACTCGCGCCGCACCAGCAGACGGAGATGATGGTTACTTACCGGTGCGAGACGGGCGGGCGGGTTTTCCCGCGCACGACATTCGGCCATGCCTTAAGGGAGATAGAAGAACAGACACGGGCGATAAAAGCGAATTTCTGCTCCATGGAGACATCGAACGAGCAGTTCAACGACCTCCTCAGGCGTTCCGTCGCCGATACGCAGATGCTCATTACAGACACCCCTCACGGCCCGTATCCATACGCGGGAGTCCCCTGGTATTCCACTGTCTTCGGGCGTGACGGCATTATCACGGCCCTTGAATGCCTGTGGGTAAACCCGCATATCGCGCAGGGCGTGCTGGGCTATCTTGCCGATACGCAGTCGGAAGAAGACGACCCCGAACGTGATGCCGAGCCGGGCAAGATTCTTCACGAGACGAGGATCGGCGAGATGGCCGCTGCCGGCGAGATACCGTTCGGGAGGTATTACGGGAGCGTCGATTCCACGCCGCTATTCGTCATGCTGGCCGGGGCGTATTACCAGCGAACGGCTGACAGGGATTTTATATCGAGGCTATGGCCGAACATCGAGCGGGCGCTTGAGTGGATAGATTCATACGGGGACAAAGACGGCGACGGTTTTGTCGAGTATATCCGGCGCTCGAAGCGCGGGCTTTCAAACCAGGGCTGGAAAGACTCCCCCGACAGCATAATGCACTCGGACGGTAAAAAGGCCGGAGGGCCGATTGCGCTGTGCGAGGTGCAGGGATACGTCTACGCCGCGAAACGCGCGGCGGCGGAGATTGCATCGCTTCTCGGGTTCGGTTCCCGCGCGGAGCTCCTCAGGAGGCAGGCGAAGGCCCTCAGGCGGAATTTCGGCAAGAGTTTCTGGATGCCGGAGCTGAATACATACGCTATCGCACTCGATGGCGGGAAAAACCAGTGCCGCGTGAAATCCTCCAACCCGGGGCACTGCCTGTATTCGAAAATCGCGGAGCGGGAACACGCGAAAAAAATAGTCGAGGGGATGCTTTCCGACGAGATGTTCACCGGCTGGGGCATACGAACCCTGTCGTCTTCCGAGACCCGCTATAACCCGATGTCCTACCATAACGGCTCCGTCTGGCCGCACGACAACGCTATAACGGGCGCCGGGTTTGCCAATTACGGCTTCCGGGAGCAGGCGGCGGCGGTGCTTACGAGCCTCTTCGAGGTAAGCAGGTTCATAGAGCTGTCCCGCCTGCCGGAGCTTTTCTGCGGTTTCCACAAAAGGCCGGCCCAGGGGCCTGTGCGCTACCCGGTCGCCTGTTCGCCCCAGGCATGGGCCGCGGGGGCGGTTTTTCTGCTCATCCAGGCCTGCCTCGGCATGACAATTGACGCCCCCAGGGAGCGTGTCCGGTTTGAAAATCCCTTTCTCCCTCAGTGGATAGAGCATATGCAGATATACGGCCTGAAGATTGGCCCCGGTTCGCTCGATCTTATGCTTGTAAGGCGCGGCGTGGACGTCTCGGTCGAGGTAATATCCCGCAAAAGCCCGGTGGAAGTCGTCGTGGTGAAATAAAACGGCAGATTTCTACGAACCGCCAGGGTGATTGAGCATTTTTATACTTGACAAATCCAGTTATTTTAATTATCTTCTTTTTATAACAAATTCGTCCGGGTTTGTTTTCCTGCGCATATCGCGCCGATATGGTAACATTTTTAAATGGACAAGGAGGAAAAAACCATGGAATTATCCGTAGCCGGAGGCAGAACAATGGGAATTTATACCGATAACTCGCTTACTATCGGCAATACCCCGCTCGTGGAACTGAACAGGATTGTGTCCGGCTGCAAGGCGAGGATACTCGGTAAAATCGAAGCCAGGAACCCTTCGTTTTCCGTCAAATGCCGGATAGGGGCGGCCATGATATGGGACGCCGAGGAGCGGGGTGCGCTGAAGTCCGGCGTCGAGATACTCGAACCTACCTCCGGCAATACCGGTATCGCGCTGGCGTTCGTAGCAGCCGTCCGGGGTTATAAACTCACTCTTATGATGCCGGAGACGATGAGCATCGAGAGGCGGCGGGTGCTGACGGCCTTCGGTGCGAACCTTATCCTCACGCCCGGCGCGGAGGGCATGTCCGGAGCCGTGCGGCGCGCCGAGGAAATGGCGGCGGGCGATCCAGGACGGTGGTTTATGCCGAACCAGTTCAAGAATCCGGCAAACCCGGCGATACACGAAAGGACGACAGGCCCTGAGATATGGGAGGATACCGGGGGGGCTGTGGACATACTGGTGTCCGGCGTCGGAACGGGCGGCACCATAACTGGGGCGTCGAGGTATATAAAGGACGTAAAAGGGAAAAAGATATTATCCGTCGCCGTGGAGCCTGCGAGCAGCCCCGTTATAACCCAAAAGCTCTCCGGACAGGAGCTGAAGCCCGGCCCGCACAAGATACAGGGCATCGGCGCGGGTTTTATCCCTGAGACGCTTGATTTGAGCGTCGTGGACAGGGTGGAAACGGTCGAGGACGCCGAGGCGATAGAATATGCCAGGAGGCTGATGAAGCAGGAAGGTATATTGTGCGGCATATCCTCCGGCGCGGCGGCTGCGGTCGCGGTGCGGCTTGGCCGGATGGACGAGTTCGAGGGCAGGACCATAGTCGCGGTGCTCCCGGACGCCGGGGAAAGATATTTATCGACGATGCTGTTTGAATAAAAAACAGGGACGCGTTTTTTGCGCCCCTGCTTTTGACTTAATCGGAAATCCAAGTCGCCCGATGAATCGGGCAGCTACAAATTAGGTAAAAGCGAAATCTTCACTTTGCTCAAAGTGACAGGCAAAAGATAAAACCCGTCACTCCCCGGCCCCTCAGCCCTTTACCTGTTCTTGACAGGGTTGACCCTGTCGAAGCCCCTCGGCACGTGACAGCCGACGACGCAGTGACCGCCGTTAGGCGTCTCGGTGAAGTGAATCGGGTAGCTCAGCTTGCCGAACGGAACCCTCTCGCGGATATGGAACGGCTGTTTGCCCGCGTGAACCTCGTGGCAGGCGCGGCATGTGCGACCCTTCGGGTCCCGGTTGACATGCACGTAGTGCAGGTTCACGTCCCCGTTTCTGAAGCCCGTAAGGGTGGTGGTGAATTGCTCCACCGCGAGATTTTTGTTATGACACTTGAAACACAGGCTGTACTTGGCTGTCGAGTACGAGGTATAGAAATCCCTCGGATACCGACCCCGCAGAATCCTGAAGTGATTGGAGCCGTGCGGGTTGTGACATGCCGTACAGTCTCCTTTCCTGACCGGCCCGTGCTTGTCCGGATTGGCGTCCAGCCAGGCCTTCATGTTTATGATATTCCCAAGCTGCTTGTCGTGGCATGACAGGCACAGGTCGGCCCCGCCCTTTTTCAGGAGCGGCTCGAAGTTCGAGCCGTGCGGGTCGTGGCAGTTCACGCAGGATCCCTTCATAAGTATCGGCTTGTGCTGTTCCTTTACCTTGCTTATGTATTCCTTCTTGCCCTTGTGGCACTTGAAGCAAAGGTCCGGAGGCGGCAGAAGGAGCTGGTATTTGTACGGAGAGCCGTGCGGGCTGTGGCAGTTCGTGCAGCGATCCGCGACCGGCGGGTGGATTTCATTTACCTTGGAGAGTTCTTCTTTCTTGTCAACGTGGCAGGTAAAGCAGAGGTCGTTGCCCGCGGCGATAAGCTGGTATTTGTTCGGAGACGTGTGCGGGTCGTGACAGGTTATGCATTCGCCCGCCGCCGCCGGCCCATGAACGTATTTCTGTTTTACCTTGCTGTCGTCGTGGCACTGGAAGCAGAGGTCGGAGCCCTCCGCCCGGAGCTGGAACTTGAAGGGGGAACTGTGCGGGCTGTGGCAGGCCGTGCAGTCTCCCGACGCGACAGGCCCGTGTACGTGCGCCTTTGTGTTTTTCTTGTCATGGCACTGATAGCAGAGGTCGGCGCCCTGGGCGACCAGGCTGAACTTGTGCTTCTTGCCCGCGATTGCCGTATGGCAGTCGTCGCACTCGAACGCGGCGGTGGGGCCATGCACGAACTTGTTCGCTATCAGTTTTGCGTGACAATCCTTGGCGACACAACTCTGGTCGGCATGCGCCGCGTATGCCATCCCGAAGAACATTGCGGCGAAAAGGGCCAGGACGGCCAGTTTTCCCTTCATTTCCAATACCCCCCTTTAAACAAAACCGAGACTAAAAAATAAAAGCCCGAAATGAATACTCAGGCCAAAAGCAATCTGAAGAGTTTATTTCTCGCTGACCGCCTGATTACCCGCCGATTTCCTGGAGCTGGAATCGATAACCCAGCATACTCCGACATACACGGCGAAGAAGGCCGCGAATATCAGGAGGAACGGTATCGCGGTCTTGTCTATCTGTCCGCCTGTCGAGCCGTAGGAGTGCAGCCCGGACAGGAGGAGATTGACGCCCAGGTATGTAAATATGACGGAAAAGAACCCGAAGACGGACAGCACGGCGGCCCTTCCGCCGCTCCAGCCGCGGGTAAGGCGGGCGTGGAGATATGCGGCGTAGACAAACCATGTAATAAGAGACCAGGTCTCTTTCGGGTCCCAGCCCCAGTAAGTGCCCCAGGCTTTATTGGCCCATACGGCTCCGGTGATGATTCCCACGGTAAGGAGCGGAAAACCCATTGCTATGGTCTTGTAGCCTACTTCGTCCAGCATGTCCGAGGAAGTCTGGAACTTGCCGAGCGCGGACTTGAGCTTTATGCCGAACACGTACATCAAAAACAGTATGACCGCGTATACGGCCCAGCTCAAGACCTGCACACCGACCGAGGGATTCCTGAACGTAGCCTCGAGCATATGCTTTCCCTGTATGTCGGGAAGGGTCGCCCAGTCCGCAACGATGGCCAGAACTATTACCGTAAGCGCGCCCAGACACGCCGTCCAGAAGCCGTAGAGGGAGTCTTTCCTGACCGTGTTGATTATAAGATACATCAAACTCACACCAAAGGAAACCGCGAACGCCGCATAGCCCAGGAAGGAGGTAAGGACGTGTATGTAGAGCCAGTAGCTCTTAAGTGCCGGGACGAGCGGCTCGATATCCTTGGAGACGTCCGGCGCGACGAATATGTATGTCATGGCAAGGAAAGCCACCGGCATGACGAATGCGCCGAAGGTCCTGTTCTTGTAGCGCCATTCGACGATTATATATATGAGAACGATTGTCCAGGCCCCAAGGGACATCGACTCGAAGAGATTGGTGATGGGGACATGGCCCATGCCCGCGCCTATCTGGTAGGATTCCCACCACCTCGTGCCGATGGATGCGGTATGACACAGGAAACCGAGGTAGGTTATCCCGGAGGCGATCTTGCCCACCGCCTGACTCCGGAAGGCCAGATAGCCGAGGTAGAAGACCATTGCGAATAGGTAGGTCAGGGTCGCAATCTTGAAAAATGTAATGTTAAGCTCATAATTCATTTTGATGCTCCTTAAGACTTCTCATGCCTGGTTTCCAGCTTCTCCAAAAAACGCTTGAACTCGCCCTCGAATACGCTCCGGTTCTTGTTGATGCTCCCGGCGGCGGTAAGAACCAACTGGCCCTTTTCGGAAGAACGGACGACCCGCACCCATACTCTTTTGTGGAACAGGAAGAAGGCTATGAGAATACCCAGAACGAGCATTGTGCAGCCGAGCCAGACGATGTCGACGCCGGGGTCGTGCGTAACCTGAAGGCCCGTGTAGTAAGGCCCGTTATAGCCTGTTATGCTGAATGTGAATGGCACGTTCTTCGGTTGGGAAGAAGGGTCCTGGTTGAGTATTATGGCCTGCTCTACGGGTTTTCCGCCGGCGGAGAAATCGAGGATTGCGGCGGCGCTGCCCCTGTACTTGTCGCTTCTGCCCATGAGCTGGTTGTTTGGCCCTATAACCACGTCCGGAGAGAAGTCCGAGACAGTCATGGTTATGTTGCTGCCCTCAAGCGTGGTTTTTTCACCCCGCTTCAGGGTGTAGTCGTGGACGCTGAACACCGGCCCCTTGGCGATGGCGCGGATTGTCATGGAGGCCTCTTGTGGCGCTATGCCGTAGGAGGACTGGAAGAAACGTATTCCCTTATATTCCAGTGGGTCGTTTACCCGAATGGTCTTTGTGAGGACGTTATTGCCGTTGTCTATGACGGTCAGGGTGCTTAAATACGCGGAAGGCATATCGGTGCCCTGGTAGAGCTTAAGCTGGAACTTGTCGCAACGCACCTGGAAGGGAAGCGGCATCTCGGGGCCGACGTGCAAAAGGAGCGGCTTGCCCGTAAGCCCAATGCTGTCGATGGTATGGCCCTCGGTAATCTGGGCGTAGCCCTTGTATCCCCAGAAGGAACCGATAAGCGCGCCGGCGAATATAATCAGGACGCTTATATGGGCGATGTATACGCCAAGGCGCGAAAATTTCCCCTTTTCCGCGAAATATTGTATTTCGCCTTCCGCCCTGTATTCGTTCGGGGAATAGCCCATTGCCTTCATGGCGGCGGCGGCTTTCCCTGCTACGGTGTCCATGTCGCCCTTTATCTTCATTTCCTTTCGGAGCGCCATATTCCTGATTGTGGCGTCCGTCAGCGGCTCCTGCTTCTTCATTACCATGTGTATGACGCGCGGGAGCCTCTCGATGGTGCAGACGGCGATATTCAGGGAAAGCATCATAAGAAGGAAGACGAACCACCATGAGTGATACATGTTCGTCAGTCCCATGGCGACCATGAGCTTCAGGACTTCCGGCGCTTTGGCCTGGCCGAACATGTTCACCAGCATGTCCATGTTCTTCATGGGGTCGTCCTGCGCGACGATCGTGCCGATTATGGAAACAAGAGCGAGGATTATCAGGAGGACAACGGTAAGCTTAAGCGAACTGAAGACGTTCCATACGGACTTGAAGGGCCCTCTTGCGGTCTTTGCTGCCTGAGGCCGGTCGACCGGTGTTTTTGTTCCGGTATCCTTTTGTTCTGCCAATTGCCCTACCTCATTTTTCGGTTTTGGAATTCCCCTTAAGGCGGACTGTATAAACCAAGAATTTATAGCATTTATGCGGAGTTTGTGTCAAGATAATAATACTTGGGAATAAATCGGTTAAACCCCCGGAAAAACCCGCCTTATCGCATCCCTTGAGAGCGCTCCTTCACGAACTATTCGGGGCGGGGATACCGTCACGTCGAGGATGGTCGAGACCGGAGGCCCTGGTGTTGCCCCGCCATCTAACACCATGAAAACATTGGGTAAATTTGCCGCGACGTCCTCGGCATTTGTAAGCCCGGGAAGCCCGGAAATATTGGCGGAAGTGGCGGTAACGGCCCCGCCGAAGGCTGTCGCCAGCCGTGATGCAACCCCTTGTTTCGGCACGCGAATCGCAACCCTGCCCGTGCCCGCCGTAAGCGCGGAAGGCACATCCGCCGAGGCATGGAATATCAGCGTAACCGGCCCCGGGAACAGCTCTTTTATGGCTTTTTTTGCCCCCCCGGAAATCCCGGCGGTAAACCTCCCGATTTGACTTTCGTCCCCCAGGATTACTGGCAAGGGCTTTTCGGAAACCCGTTTTTTTGCCCCGAAAACGGCCTTGACGGCGCTCTCGTTCATCGCGTCCGCGCCGATGGCGTAAAAGGACTCTGTAGGATATGCCACAAGCTTCCCTTCGCGCAAGGCGCGGGCCGCCTCCTTGAATGCCTCGGGCTGGTCAGCCGTTCTCAGGTCGATTATCCGCATATATCGCTAAAAATCTTTATCTCTTGCGCAGACTTCCCAGGACCCTTCCCCCGAAGAGGAATATCACGATAAGAAAGACCAGAAGCAATAGTTCAGACGGCGCAATGTCCATGAAATTCTCCTGTCATTACTCCCC
>DAHWTK010000169.1 GCA_027328825.1 Nitrospirota bacterium | reverse complement strand
GTTTAATACCTGCTGAAATCCTGTCCATCGGTAAAGCGGAGCCTATCACACCCGTGGAGGCGACAAAAACGTCCGAGGTATTAAAGCCCAGGGCCTCGCCCATAAGGTGCGCAGTCCTGAGCGCGTCCTTCATACCTATTGCGCCGTTGCAGGCGTTCGCGTTCCCGCTGTTTGCGACTATCGCACGCACGGAGCGGCCCCTTGCCACCTCCATATCGAGAAGCACCGGCGCCGCCTTCACGCTGTTCTTAGTGAATACCGCAGCGGGAACAGCCGGGACATCCGAATAAATCAGCGACAGATCCAGCCGCCCCGGCTTCTTTACAGCCGCCTCGACCGCGCCAGCTTTGAAACCGGAGACGGTATATTTGGTTATTTGTTCCATTGACTTCCTCGGATCCTCCCCCTTGAGGGGGGATGACAAAGGTAGGGGTGAAGAAATATCAACTAATTCACCCACCCCTTAATCCCCTCCCCTCAAGGGAGGGGAAAATGGTGCATGGTTATACTGCTACGGGAACATCCCCAGGTTTTTCAGTCCCAGCGTCTCATCCCATCCCATCATTATGTTCAGGTTCTGCACGGCCTGGCCCGCCGCGCCTTTCACGAGGTTGTCTATCGCGGAGACTATCACCGCCCTGCCTGTGCGCGAATCGGAATATACGCCGATGTCGCAGAAGTTGGAGCCTCTCACGGCGTTCACGTTCGGATACCCGCCCGGCCCCAGGACGCGGACGAAGAATTCTTTTTTGTAGAACTTCGAATACAGCACCGCAAGCTGCTCCGTGGACGCATCCTTCGCCAGCTTCGCGTATGCCGTCGTGAGTATCCCGCGATTCATCGGCGCCAGGTGCGGCGTGAAGGATAAGGT
>DAHWTK010000168.1 GCA_027328825.1 Nitrospirota bacterium | reverse complement strand
TGGTCGGTGCCTGCGGGCTTCCATACGGTCACTCTTAGTCCGGCCGTAAAAATTCCGCCTGGACACAATTTCTCCGTGGTAGTTTATTTGCATAATGATCCGTATGATAGTTCCGGTGATACTTATGGATATCCCTGGTCAGTGGAAGACCAGTTCTATTATGGTTACGGTGGCTACAGCGACCGCGCATGTTCGTTTCCGAACCAGAGCTACGACTCACCCGACGGCACAACCTGGGGCGACCTGTATTACGACGACAGCTATACTCCAGATGGTGTCAACTACTATTCCGCCAACGGCAACGCCTGCATAAAGGCATACGCGACGCCGTAGGGAAGCCCTCTCCCCCTGGCCCCTCTCCCCGTGTCGGGAGAGGGGTAAAATCGTTAACCCCCTCCCAATGGGAAAGCGCGGGTGAAAGTCTTGAGCCCTCTCCCGGCGCGACGCGCCACCCTCCCCTTCAAGGGGGGAGGGTAAGGGTGGGGGTGAAGGATTCCACCCTCCCCTTTGTCCCCTCCCCTCAAGGGAGGGGGATTGCTGTGGATGGCTGGAAGGCGCGAAACGGCCCTCCCCTTGGATGGAGGGGATTTTACACTATCGGAACCCGCCCGTGTCCGATGGGCAGGGCAAGGCCGATGGCCTTCGATATGAATTTTTTAGCCGCGCGGACGGCTTCCTCGACTGACAGTCCCTTCGCAAGTCCCGCCGCCACAGCCGCCGAATAGACGCAACCCGCGCCGTGTATTTCCGTTTCAATTCGCGGGGCTGAAAAGCGGGTGAAATTTTCCCCGTCGAACAAAACGTCAACGGCGGCTCGAGCCGTATCGGGCTGGCCCGGCATGTGTCCGCCCTTTACGAGGACGTATCTCGGCC
>DAHWTK010000167.1 GCA_027328825.1 Nitrospirota bacterium | reverse complement strand
ACCGGCACGCACGAGGACGAGAACTGCCTCACATGTCACCAGATGCACAACTACCAGAATCTCCACGGCATAAGGAGCGAGATAATGACGCCGAACAGCGGCCTTAAGAAGGTCATCTTCCTCAGTTACACGGGCGACAACTCCTTCGCCGACAGCGACTCCGACCGTGACGGCGTCTGCGAGGTCTGCCACACCACAACGAAATACTACAGGAACTACACGACGGCTTTTGTGAACCACTCCGGCGGCTTCGACTACGACCGCAAGAACTGCACCCTCTGCCATGCGCACGATACTGGTTTTGCTAAATATTAGAAGCTCGCCCCTCTTCTGCTTGACTTTATCCTTTTTTTATTCCTATACTATATTTTCTTAAATACACTTTAGAATGGCGCGGTTTATTGCCTGTCATTCTGAGCAACGCGAAGAATCCGCCTTTTAAAAAGAGGAATAATTGAAGAAAAAAATTGAACAGTTAATTAAGAATGCAATTTTTTCAGCCGTTGATGCTGGCGAACTCAGTCTGTTTAATAGAGCAAGAGATCAATTTTATGTAGACGCGGCCAAAGATTCTAAACACGGTGACTTTGCTTCCACTATTGCATTGGTAATTGCCAAACCCGAGAAAAAATCTCCTCATGATATAGCCAAGATAATCATCAGACGCATAGATGACCTTGACAATATCCTTGAAAAAATCGAGATTGCTGGGCCAGGATTTATAAATTTTTTTATAAAAGATATTGCAGAGCGAGACGCTCTCTATGGTGTCCTCAATGAAATCGAGGTCCAGGGGGCGAACTATGGCCGCTCGGACATCGGGAACGGCAAGCCTGTGCAGATCGAGTTCGTCTCCGCGAACCCCACCGGGCCTCT
>DAHWTK010000166.1 GCA_027328825.1 Nitrospirota bacterium | reverse complement strand
TTGAGACAGGGACTGATGCCACAGGAAATCTATTCCAGACTGGTTGAAAAAGCGTGGTAAGTCGGGTGAATCCGCATTCAGAAGAGATACTGAATCTCCACTGCAACCGCCGCATTGAAGCCAATATAACGAGACGGGCATCGCATTTTCCTTCCTGCTTTAACTGCATGTATTATCTTGAAATTCCGCGTGTTAGTCAAGCATTTTTGTGGTAAGCCGTTTTAACAGGTGGTAATCCGAGGTTACATGAGAGGTTACGAAAAAGGGCTTACGATTTATTTCCGCAAGCCCTTCGTTTTTCTCTTGCTCCCCGTGCCGGACTCGAGCCGGCGACAGCGGTGTAAACGCTCTTTCGGCGGAAGGTGTTACAAAAGTGTTACATTCGCCTGAAATGCCAGAAAAAAAAGGCTCACGATAAACTCGTAAGCCTTTGATTCTAAATGGTAGGCGATGCTGGTTTCGAACCAGCGACCCCTGCCGTGTGAATCCATTAAAAGCCATTCTTGCCATTTTTCATGGTTTCTTACTGAATACCTCTTCCCCAATGTTTAAGCGGAGTTGCCGTTATTCGCCTTATTACCGCTTATTTTGGAATCCTATTATCTCCGATTCAATTTAGCCCAAAATTAGCCCATTTTTAGCCCATTGCTTTGAAGGGCTATGAATTATCCTGGATAAATCGTTTGAGGTCGAAATACATCAGGCGGGTGTCGTCCTTATGGTCTTTCTCAGTAAGGAAATTGAAGCCGTTCTTCTGGTAGAAACCGATAGTGCAGGGGTTATTGTATGCGTCCACGGTTACAAACCGGCAACCGGTCTTATTCGCGGTAGTGAAAGAGGCTTTGACCGCATCTAAAATCTCTGTCCCCATTCCCTTTCTTTGATACCTGATATTAACGCC
>DAHWTK010000165.1 GCA_027328825.1 Nitrospirota bacterium | reverse complement strand
GCCACGATGTTCCTTACGCGGGCGCAGCGCGCGACTGTCGCCGGGAGCATGTTGACGGAAGTCCGCCCCGGGACGTTGTAGAGAACGATAGGGATGTCCACCGCGTCCGCGACGGCCTTGAAGTGCCGATACAACCCTTCCTGCGTTGGCTTGTTGTAGTAAGGCGTTATGAGGAGAGCGCCGTCCGCGCCTGATTTCTTTGCGTGCGCGGTGAGCATGATAGTCTCTTCCGTGGAGTTGGAGCCGGTACCGGCTATTACAGGCACGCGTCCGGCGGCCTTCTTTACCGTGTACTCTATGACCTGCTCGTGCTCTTCGTAGCCGAGCGTCGCGGATTCCCCGGTGGTCCCGCAGGGGACTATGCCGTCCGTGCCGGAAGCGATATGCCACTCTATCAGCTCGCCAAGCGCCTTTTCATCGACCTTCCCGTTTTTAAAAGGCGTGACTATGGCGACTATGGAACCTTTGAACATTTTCTAAACCTCCTAAAAGCAGATTCTTCGCGTTGCTCAGAATGACATGTGATGGGTTACAGCAACGCTCCCTCTTCTATTACCCCCTGATACACGAAAACCGCGTCGCCTTCAAGGAATACGTCTCCAAACTTGTTGCCGTCCCAATCGAAATATACGATAAGCTCGGCTCCGCCGCGCGTCCTTACGCGGACCGGGGATTTCACTAATCCGGCGGCTCCGGCGGCAAGGGCCGCGGCGGTCGCGCCCGTCCCGCAGGCCATTGTCTCGGCCTCGACGCCCCGCTCGTATGTCCTGAGAAATATCTCGTCTTTGCCCGCGACTTGCGCGAAGTTAGCGTTCGTGCCCGCAGGCGCGAAGATCCTGTGATACCTTGTCGCGGCCCCGATGCCGGATACGTCCACCTTATCCACGTCGTCTACAAAATAAACAACGT
>DAHWTK010000164.1 GCA_027328825.1 Nitrospirota bacterium | reverse complement strand
CGCCGCACTCCGGGCATTTCCCCATCCACTTCGGGGACATCGACCCGCACGCCTGACACGCGAAAAATGTTTTTTCCTTAGGCATCCTTATTGCTCTTTCTTCGTTCTTAGTTTGTCATTCTGAGCACAGCGAAGAATCCGCCTTTAAAATTCTTCCGCCAAATCCTTCCAATTGGGATTAACCGATTCTATCAATGCAATCTTTTTCGTTCTGAGCCATCCTTTTATCTGCTTTTCACGAGCAATGGCCGCCCTTACGTCTTCAGTTTCTTCCAAATATACGAGTTTATTGATGTCATATTTTTTGGTAAAACCAGGTACCAGGCCGCTCTTGTGCTCTCCTATTCGCCTTGCTATATCATTAGTAACACCCGTATAAATAGTTTTATATCTGTTGGCAAGGATGTAAACATAATAGCTCATTTTAAAACCGTACAGGCAGATTCTTCGCTGCGCTCAGAATGACAGCCTAAATTACACAAGAGCCTATACCATTGCCTGTCAGTGGAGTCAGCCGACTCATCATCATAAAACCTGACAAACAGAGAAGACAGGCCGTCCCAACTTGATGGCAATGATTCTACTATCTTCCCCCAATTTTCTAACGGCTTGTCTTTTTTGTCCAGATTGCATCTCCAGCATGACGTGTTGTAATTATCAATCGAATTGCAGCCGCCGTTGGACACAGCTTGTATATGGTCTACTGTTGCCCCAATTTCATCTAAAAGCGGCGAGTGCTGTCTTTTCCAATGTGCGTGATAATATCCATGAGCCGGAGATATTTTCTCAAGTTGTTTCATAGCGGGTGCAAATATTACAGGCCTTCCGCAGTATCTGCAACACCATCTATCGCGAGTCCAGATATAAATGGAATCTTTTTTAGTTATGGATTTCCTGATACTCATATTCGGATTATATCAACCGGGTTGG
>DAHWTK010000163.1 GCA_027328825.1 Nitrospirota bacterium | reverse complement strand
GCGTCAACGTGGTCCTTGAACGAGCCCGCGTCCGGGACGCTGACGAAGACGTGGCCGCCGTGTCTGAGGAGACAAAAGCGGTTTCGCCGGTATGCTCGGCGCGAACGCAAACCTGATGAAGATGGTCAATGTCGGCATGGAAGCGGCCTACGGCACCGGCAACTCCGCCAACGACCCGCAGATATTCTACAATCCGGGCGGCGCTGCTCCCGGCGGCACAAAGCACATGGACCATGCGTACTACACCCCGTACAACAGCACCTCGTACAACTACGCATTCCTGTATAACGACAAGATAGGCCAGGGCCCGCTCGGCTCCGGCGGCGGCTTCGGCTTCGGCGACGGCTACGGCGGCATAGGCCTTGCCAACACCGGCTACATAAAAGTCTCTGCCGGCGTTACCCCGACCGACAGGCTGAAAGCCGGCCTCGATTTCCTGTATCTGCGCGCCTCTGAGGCTGCTCTTCCCGGCCAGTCCCGCGATCTCGGCTGGGAGCTCGACGGCAACGTTGGCTACAAGCTCTACGACAACCTGAGCCTCGACCTGACCGGCGGCGTGTTCGATCCGGGCGCGTGGTATTCCTACAAGGGCCATGCTGCGGTTCCGGCTGCCGACGCCGCCATCCTCACCGACCCGAGCAATCTTTCCAGCCCGATCAAGAGGAACATCGCCTGGGGCATGGAGACCAAGCTCAGCATGAAGTTCTAAATCTTGCGCAGCGGGGGATAATCCTCGTCCCGCTCATAAGACAACACAGACCCGGCCCAGAGATGGGCCGGGTTTTTTTATTTGCCCCTCCTCAACGAGAATCACCCCCACCCTTGCCCTCCCCCCTCAAAGGGGGAGGGTTCACTTGCATCCCCTCCCTTAAGGGGAGGGGGTAGGCGCGTTCGGAGGCCAGTCATTTCGGTGGTCTGTGTTACTTGCATCCCCTCCCTTGAGGGGAGGGGGTAAGCGCGTT
>DAHWTK010000162.1 GCA_027328825.1 Nitrospirota bacterium | reverse complement strand
ATGGCCCTTCTGAAATCGAATTCTATGCCCTTTCTGGCTCCGAAGGCAAGCCCGAAATAGGCGAACACGGTGTATATAAAGAACCGCGTTATCCCCCCGACTGTGGCCGAAAGGGGAAGGTTCTTTATCGGCACGCATACGAGAGCGGCGAGCATGATGCCGAGGGCGAGGCCTATGATGGCGCCGGTCAATGCCCTGACGGGCGCCCTCCTTACGGCGAGCTCGAGGATAATGGCCGCCATGCCGACGGCCAGACCTATCCCCGCGCCCAGGAAGGTATCGCCTCCCAGGTTCGTCATCTGCGAAAATATAAGCTGTCCAATTACCGCCGCGACAGCGAGAAAAACCACCCTTATTACACTGAACATCAAAAACTCCAAACCATTAATTTCCATCGTCTCGGAATGACTTAATCCAAGACCCGGTTTAAATTCCTGGATTCCCGCCTTAGCGGGAATGACGGCTGCTGTTTTTACTCTCCGGGGCTTACCGGGAGCCACAGCTCCGAACCCTGTCTGTTTATAAGCAGAAGCGCCGCGGCGTTCTTCTTAAGCTTCCCGACCCTGGCATTATAATCCTTTACGTTCTTTATGGCATGCCTGTCTATCTCGGTTATCACGTCGCCTCTCTGGAGGCCGGATTCCTCAGCCGCGCTCCCCGGCCTTACGGAAATGACCGCAACGCCGGACGCGCCGGACGAAAGCCCAAGCTTGCTTCTGAGTCCGGGCGTGAGGTCTTCGACGCTGACACCCGAAAGGACCGTGCTCTTGCCCGCTTCCTCGGGCTTGCCCGCCGCCGCTTCCTTCTTCTTCGGCAGTTCGCCGACGGTCACAGTGAGGGTAACCTTTTTATTGTCCCTTATCACGACGACCTTAACCTTGCTGCCGACGGCGGTAGCGGCCGTAAGGTTCCTCAAGTGGCCCGGGTCCTCGACCTCCCGGCCATTGTATTCCTCGATTACGTCGCCCGGCTTGAAGCCGGCCT
>DAHWTK010000161.1 GCA_027328825.1 Nitrospirota bacterium | reverse complement strand
ACTTCACCGTCACGACGGCCATCCCGTTCATCGAGATGGAATAGACGTTCTCGACGCCCTTTATTTCGCGCACTATCCGCTCAAGCGGCCTTGCGACAAGCTCCTCCACTTCCTTCGCGCTCCCGCCCGGGTACATTATGTATATGTTCGCCGCCGGGACGACTATCTGCGGGTTCTCCTCGCGCGGCGTGTGAACGAGCGCGAAAATCCCGAACCCCGCCGCCGCAACCATCAGGAGCACGGTAAGCTGGGAGTTTATGAAATACTCGGTTATCCTTCCCGCCAAATTCAACTTCAAGGAGAAACCCTCCGAACTAAAAATCAAAGTCGCTTGGCCCCCGTTTCCACGGGGGTGACACTCTTATTATCGTCATGCGAGCGGAGAGTGGATAAAAAGCAAACTCCGCATCCCGTTTTCACGGGGGCGACACTCTTATTATCGTCATGCAAGCGGAGAGTGGATAAAAAGCAAACTCCGCATCCCGTTTTCACGGGGGCGACACTCTTATTATCGTCATTCCCGCGAAAGCGGGAACCCAGCGACTTTTATTTTATCTTCATCCCCTCTCGCAAACTATCCAGGTTTCCGACCGCGACCCTCTCGCCGCCGGAGAGGCCGGCCAGGACCTCCCTTTCGCCGTCCGCCTCGGCGCCGAGCCTCACGGCCCGGAAACTTAGGGTATTTCCAGCCGCAACCACCCAGACGCCCTCCATGCCTTCCTTATCGACGAGCGCGGCGTCCGGCACGAGGACGGCGCGCGTCTTTCCGAACGGCAGCCACGCCCGTCCGAACATGCCGGGCCTTAAGTCGTCCGTCTTCGGCAGGTCTATCTTTACCGTGAACGAGCGGGTCGATGGATCTGCCGCCGGGACAATCTCCGAGACAACGCCTTCTATCTTCCTGCCGCCCAGCGCGTCCACCGTAACCTTGACGCCCTCGCCCTTATGAATCCCCGCGATGTCGTCTTCCTTCACGCCGCACGCGAGCCTCAGCGCACT
>DAHWTK010000160.1:771-1005 GCA_027328825.1 Nitrospirota bacterium | reverse complement strand
CTCATAGACAAGGGCATTACCGTCCAGAAAATCAGGAAGGCCCTAGGCTACCTTAAGAAGAACATGCCGGAAATCGAGAAGCCTCTTGCGGAACTTAAATTTTTAACAGATGGCGAAACTATCTTTGTTCTTGCAAGGGACAATAAGGCCATATTGGACGCCCTGAAAAGCGGACTGATCTTCCCCCGAAAAAGTGGACACACGGTTAGGCTTGAGAGACCGCCATCGCCTCGA
>DAHWTK010000160.1:0-761 GCA_027328825.1 Nitrospirota bacterium | reverse complement strand
CTGCGGGTGAGCGGTACTCAAGCGACGAATGCCTCCTTGCCCGGTTGTAAAAGACCTCGATATACTCGAATATCTTGCCTATAGCCTCGACCCTCGTCTTGTAGTCCTCGAAGTACACGTGCTCGGTTTTCAGCGAATGGAAGAAGCTCTCCGCAACGGCGTTGTCCCAGCAGTCGCCCTTCCTGCTCATGCTCTGCACGAAACCGTGCCGCTCAAGCAGCTTTCTGAACGCATCGCTTGCGTACTGGACGCCGCGGTCGGAGTGAAATATCAAACCTGCGGACGGCCTCCGGTTCAGTATGGCCATATTAAAAGCCGATAGCGCAATCTCCGCCGTCAGCCTCTCACCCATGCCCCAGCCTATCACTTTGCGCGAGAACAAATCAAGCACTACCGCCAAGTACAGCCAGCCCTCGCGCGTCCAGATGTAAGTTATGTCGCCCACCCAGGCTTCATCGGGACGCTCGACATTGAACTCCCGGTTCAGCAGGTTCGGCGCGACCGGCAGATTATGCCGCGAGTTGGTCGTCGCCTTGAACTTCTTCTTCGTCTTGGCCGCTATGCCGTTCTCGCGCATCAATCGCGCCACGCGGTTCCTGCCGCAGCGTTCGCCCCAGGCCCTTAAGTCCTTGAAGATGCGCGGGCTGCCGTAATTCCGATGGCTCTTCCTGTAAGACTCCTTGATCCTGACAAGCAGACGCTCGTCCTCGATATGCCGCCCGCAGGGAACCCGGCCCAGCCAGGCGTAATACCCGCTCCTC
>DAHWTK010000015.1 GCA_027328825.1 Nitrospirota bacterium | reverse complement strand
CCTCTAAGAAATACAATAATACATTCACTGATTCCGTTTCTCTGAATCAGTACGGTAGCCTCGTCCTGGGATATGACTCGGGCAACGCGAGCGGCATCATAGGCTCCGCCACAAGCACCACCCTTGTGTTCTCTTTCCTCGACGGACAAGGCGGCAAGGTAAACGTCAAGGGAGCTATCCCAGCCGGAACCCTGACGCCAGGGGTATCTACGATATCCGGCACGTATACGGACGTAAGGTACGGGGTAGTCAAGGATTACGGCACCTTCACTGCGACGCTGCAGTAACGCCGCGATTGAATCGCAAAACCTTAAATGCCGGTCGGGGAAATTCCCTGACCGGCATTTATTATTGAACCCTCTCCCCCGGCCCCTCTCCCATGAAAGGGCGAGGGGTGAACTCTTTTTACGGCAGGGATCGTGATCGCGCCCGCGCCCCACTGCCTCTCCCATGAAAGGGCGAGGGGTGAACTGTTCTTACCCTCCCCACCCGTGGGGGAGGGTGGCCGAAGGCCGGGAGAGGGCGAACTGAAAAATCTAATCCACGTCCTGGAGCAGCTTTAGCTGTTTTTCCTGTTGCAGGATGGCCTTGGCCGGTGTCGGCGCGGGGGCCTGCGACGATGCGGGAGTCGCCTCCGTCGGGGCGGATGAATACTGCGTCGGCTCCGTTCCCTTCTTGAAGACCTCGGTTATCACGTCCTGGCTCGCAGACGTGGGTAGAAGCCCCGTCGCGGCGTCTATCTTTACAAAATCCATGTCATCCGGGACGACGAATTCGTCGGGCGGATAGGAGGCCACAGCCGGGGCCATGAACCGCACCCATATCGGGAGCGCGGCCCTCGCGCCGGACTCTCCGTGCCCCAGGCTCCTGCCGTCATCAAATCCCACCCATACCCCGGCTACGAGTTGCGGCGTATATCCCACGAACCAGGCGTCTTTATAATCGTTCGTCGTCCCGGTCTTTCCGGCCACGGGCCTGCCGAGCGTCGCGGCCAGCCTGCCCGTCCCGCGCAGGACGGCGTCTTCGAGCATACTTGTTACCTGGTAAGTAGCCTCCGGGGACATGACCGCCGTATGAGGAGACTCGTGCTGTTCCAGCACCCGGCCCCTCCTGTCGGTTACCTGGATGATGGTAATCGGGCTAATGGCATAGCCGCCGTTTGCGAACGCGCAGTATGCGGAGGCCATCTCAAGCGGAGTTGCGCTGCATGAACCCAGCGCAAGTGTCAGGTTCCGCGCGAAAGGCCCGGTAATGCCGAGTTTCTGCGCGAGAGCGATTACCTTGTCCACGCCTATGCGGTTCAAGAGTTCTATCGTTACGACGTTCCTCGAAAACACCAGCGCCTCCCTGAGGCGAGTGGGGCCGTAGTATTCGTGGTCGTAGTTGTTTGGCTTCCAGTGGTCGTTGTCGTAACTCCTGGGCTCGTCGTTTATGATGGATGCGGGCGTGAAGCCGTTTTCCATGGCCGTGGCGTAAACGAGCGGCTTGAAAGCCGAGCCCGGCTGCCTGTGCGCCATAGTCGCGTGGTTGAACTGGCTCTTCTGGAAGTCCACACCGCCGACAAGGGCCTTTACCTTTCCTTCCCACGGGTCTATGGCGACGAGCGCCGCCTCGCATACCGGCTCCTGCTCCAGAGTGAACCCGAGAAGCTTCATATGCCTGTTGAACGACTTGCGCTTTACCTCTATAACGTATCCGGGCTTCAGTATGTCCGTGGAGCTTTTCTTTTTCGGGCCCCAGCCCGCGGCCCATCTCATGTCCGGCCAGGCGATATAACCCTTGCCGCCGCGCGCTGATATTACCGCGCCTTTTTTATCCACCCTCAGCACGGTGGCCGTAACGACCTCTCCCAGTTGGAATGACGCCGCCACTGCGGGTTTTTCAGCGAGGAGTTTTTTTATGGCCTTGACGCTTCTCGTGGCAAGCGGCCCCTGCCATCCCTGGCGCTTGGCAAGCTCCCGCGCCCCGGACTCTACCGCCCGGTTCGCCTCCACCTGCATACGGTAATCTATCGCCGTCTTTACATCCAGGCCGTCTATATAGACCTTCTGTGCCCCGTATTTCTTTTCAAGGTATGTCCGTATCTGTTCCACGAGGTACGGAGCGACGTCTTCGTTGACCCAGCTGTTTTTAAGCACAAGCGGGCGAGCCGCCGCAAGCTTGTCCTCACCGCGTGAGATGTAACGCTCCTCGACCATTCTCTTTAATACGATTTCCTGGCGGCGCTTGGCCATCTGCATGTTATTGTAGGGAGAATAGCCTTCCGGGGAGCGGATAAGCCCCGCAATCATGGCGCATTCGGAGAGGTTCAGGTCGCCTACGTGTTTGCCGAAATACGTCCTCGCGGCCATCTCGACGCCGTATGCGCCGTGTCCGAAATATATCTTGTTTAGGTAAAGCTCCAGTATCTCGTTCTTGGTGAGTTTCTGCTCTATCTTCCGGGCGAGCACCATCTCCTTCAGTTTGCGGCTGATGCTCTTCTCCGGCGTGAGGAACAGCACTTTTGCAAGCTGCTGTGTTATGGTGCTGCCGCCCTGCCTGAAACTGAGCGTTAAAATGTCCGTCACCAGCGCCCGGGCGATGCCCTCGTAGTCCAGCGCGCCGTGTTTGTAGAACCGCGCGTCCTCGACCGCTATGACAGCGTTTTTAAGGTCGTCCGGCATCTGCGAGAGCGGCACGAAGATTCCCTTGTCCACCTTTATGCGGCCTATCAGGTGGCCGTCTTCCGAGTATACTCGGGTGCCGATGGGCGGCTTGTAGTTTTTGAGCGACGTAATTTCCGGCAGGTCTTTGTTTACAGAAGTGAAAATCGCGTAGCTTGCCCCGCATGATACGGCGATTATGGCAATCGCCGTGAGTATTATGACATGTATCTTCTTCATCTTATTCCCTTAGTGCCAATAAAAACCGACGCGAAGAATCATAGCACCGCACGGGGATTAATGCAATAGGAACAGACCGTCATCCCGCGCCGGGGAATCCGGCGACTTTACAGCCCCTCGTTCTTGGCAGAGTGAAGAATCGGAAGTATGAAAGACTTATCGGCGGATTTTCGCGGGTATCCGAGGCGAATAGTTCTTTTCCTTCAGGCCGTTGTTTCCGTAAATAAATTACCCGTTCATCGCCTCCAGCGCCCTTGCGGTTCTCCCACATAAAAAGCGAAATCCCTCGTATCTCCGGCGCTGTCCGTCTCGACTATCGCCCTTACCCTGTATCTGCCGGGGTGTGCGTCTTCGGGGATCGTCATGGGCATTGAGCTTGTCCATGTCCCGCCTTCCCGGCGGATGGTAACCTCCGGCCTGCCGATAATCTTGCCTGAGTCGTCCCGCACCTCGCGCACCTCGTGAACCAGGGCCAGGCGCCTGTAGGGCGTCAGGATGGTATAGGTTGTGATGAGATTTACCGTGTCTCCCGGTGCGACGGTTTTTGGAGTGGCGTAGGTGTCCTTTATCCGGACAAAATCGCTGCGCGCGCGTGCTTCGTTGTAGCTGTACTGCTGCGCGGAGAGCTCCTCCGAGCGTTGCAGATGATATTCGTTATTGCCGATGGATGCGCCAGCCAGGCCGCCGAACACGCTGCCTACTACCGCGCCTGCCCCGGCATGTCCGCCGACGCTCCCAAGGGCCGCACCGAGCACCGCGCCGGTTATTGCCCCGATGCCCGCGCCTGTCGCCGTGTACTGCCCCTCATTCTGGGTTGCGCAGGCCGTGAATGTAAAAGCGACAGCTATCGCCAGGGCTATTCCCGCAAAGGATTTTTTCATAGCAATACCTCGCTGGTTGTTTGGATTTTAACGCGAAACGTATATCCCGGTCAAGATTTAGACTGTAGAATTTTCCTGGGGCGGCATGGTATCCCGGGGAGATTCCGGGGTGTTTTCCGGGCCGGATATTATGTCGGAAGGAGCCTCAAGACCGGCATTCACAGGCGCCGGGGGCGTTGTTCTGTCGATATAGAAAACCACGAAACCGGAACGAGCGATAAGACCGATATACATCTGGAGAAGAAGCCCGAACAGGACAACCGGCAGGAGGCCAATTGCGACCGAAGGGCTTGTGTCTTTCGTTATATGGAAAGGCATGGTCAGGATATTCCATGCTATATTCGCAAAAAACACCAACGCGAACATAAGGAGTGCGAAAAGCAGCGCGTCCCAGAAGTTTTTCTTTATAAAACGGTAAGATGCGCCAAGGGCAGAGGATGCGCCATAGCCTTCCCCGACGAGGATTATCGCCGAGAACGTCCACCCCGCATATACAAGAAACAGGAAAAGAAGGCCCCCCAGGAGAAGCGAGAGTATAAAAGGCACGCCGAGCGCGAAAGCCAGGACGCGCCTTCCGGCGTCCATAAGGGGACTTAACACGGCCTGGTATCCCACTGTGCCGATTGCGCCGAATGCGAATGCCGCGAAAAGCGTTACGATTCCCCAGATTATGTACAGGCCGAGCATGGACCAGACGGAACGGCCTCCGGAGGCGAAAAACTCACCGGTAGTAAACCCCCGGGCTTCTTTACGGGCGGTTTTGAGCATACAGCCCAGGTTGCCGGAATGGACGAACGCGGTGATAAACGCGGCGATAAGCATGAATATTATAACGAATAACACCCCCAGGGCGACAAGCGTCAGAGATGTCTGAACAAGCCCTGAGAGGTTATCGGCAGAGAGCGTCTGGAGGTTCAGATTCGGGACTGAGCCTATGGCTATGGCCACGAATATTACTGTTATAAGCAGGAAAAAGAACAGCATGACAACCCCGGCCAAGACCTGCGTCAGGAGCACGGCCAGATTTTTGTTGGCCAGACGGAAGCCTTCTTTTATTATCTCGAAATATTTCATTTATTCCGCCGCCGCTCTGCCGGTGTCAGTCTGCCGGACGGGCAATTTCCTTTCGAGGAGCCTGTCAGCCTTAAGTATGTCGGCTACTTTCCCGCCGTCTATCTCCCAGGCGTATGCGCCGTTTTTGTCCCTTTTCAGCTTGATTTTAAGTTCTTCGCCCTTTTTCCTGGCCGTCATCACCTTGCCGGATACCGCCTCGGACGGTACGGCCTTTATGGCGCTCAGACTCGCCAGCGCAACCGGCGCCGGTTTGCCGCACGAGCTTAAGCCTGCCGCCGCAATGATGCACGCAAGGGATGCGATTGGCCGAAGCATATCGAATAAAGATAATCTTGAGTCTTTGATTTGTCAATAAATTTCTTTTGCTATGGGGACTTATACCATTGACAAAAAGCCCTTCTGATTGGATAATGGTTATCTGTAACCCGATAGATGTCCCGCTCCATAATACACGGTTAAGGTTTTACATGAAAAAAAAGATAAAAATACTTGTATTATTAATAATTATAGCCGCAGGCATCCTGGCATACACGCATTTCTATGCCGGACACAAGACGGGGCCGGAGTCAGTACGGACGACTGGCGTTGTGGAAGGGATAGAGACGAATATATCCTCAAAAATACCGGGACGGGTTACGTTTATAGCGGTCCGGGCTGGGGATGCGGTCAGGAAGGGAGAGCTTCTGGCCCGTATGGAGAATGGGGACTTGAGGGCCGCGCTCGGGCAGGCAAGGGCCGCTCTCGATGCAGAGGAGCTAACCCTTGCATCGCTTAGACAGGTCATAGCGAATGCGGAAGACCAGGTAAAAGTAGAGCGGGCTGACGTGGCCAGCCAGAAGGCGCAGGCGCGCCGCGCGAAAGCTCAGCTTGCGCTTGCGGATATTAACCTATCCCGCGAGAAAACGCTTTATAAAAAAGGCATAGTGGCAAAGGCAGACCTGGACAACGCCCAGACAAATTATGATTCCGCAAATGCGGACGCGGAAGCATCCGGCGCGGCCATAAAACTGGCCGAGTCCAGGCTTTCGGCGGCGGAGGCGGCGCTAAGGAAATCAAAAGACGATATGACGACCCAGGGCGCGCGCGTAAAGCAGGCGCAAGACGGCGTGAAGTTCAGCCAGGCGCAGCTTTCATATTCGGACGTATACGCGCCGTCGGACGGTGTCGTGGAGTACCGTTCCGTGGAGGCGGGCGAGGTCGTCTCTCCCGGCATGAGCATAATGACAATTGTGAACCCGGCGACACTCTGGGTGCGGATAGACCTTGGCCAGAGGTTCATTACGCGCGTGCATGTGGGGACGAAGGCCCGGATATGGCTTGAGCATCATCCGAAGGAGATTTTTAACGGCGAGGTATTCGACATCGGGCGCGAGGGCGAGTTCGCGGTCGAGAGAGACGTTACGAGGGGCCGCCAGGACATCAAGACCTTCCGCACGAGGATAAAAATAGACAACCCGAAAGGAATATTAAAGCCCGGAATGACGGTGCTGGTGGGGATACCGTAAATCATGTCTCTTGCAGTTGAGACCTTCGACATACGCAAAACCTTCGGCGAGCTGACGGCGGTAAAGGACATCAGCATACAGATTGACGAGGGCGAGTTCTTCGGCTTCTTAGGGCCGAACGGGGCGGGGAAGAGCACGCTCATCCGTATGCTGACGACGGTGCTTCGGCCCACGTCCGGGACGGCGAAGGTCGGCGGATACGACATAACGAAGGAGCCGGAGAAGGTGCGTCGCTCCATCGGCGTCGTCACGCAGAACATGGCCTCCGACCTTGACCTTACCGCGCGCGAGAACATGGACATCTTCGGGAAGTTCTACGAGGTGCCGAAGAAGGCCCGGCAGGAGCGGGTCGCGGAGCTTCTGGAGCGGGTCGGCCTTGCGAAGAAGGCGGACGAACTTGCCGCGACATTCTCCGGCGGTATGCGCCGAAGGCTCGACATCGCGCGCGTGCTGGTGCATAAACCGGCGATTCTGTTCCTCGACGAGCCGACGTCGGGGCTTGACCCCCAGAGCCGCAGAGTCGTCTGGGAGATGCTCCGGGATTTTATGAAGGACTACAGCATGACTATCTTCCTGACCACGCACTACATGGAAGAGGCGGAGGCGCTCTGCACGAGAGTGGCCATAATAGACCACGGAAGCGTCATTGCGATGGGGACGCCGGACGAGCTTAAATCGGGCATACCGGGCAACGATATTGTGATACTTTCCCTGTCCAGGGAGCAGGAAAAAGTGCATCACCTGGCGACGGCGGAAGGATACGTTCACAAGGCCCAGCTTGAAAACGGAGACTTGAGGTGCTACGTGGACAACGGCAGCGAAGACGCTCCGCGGCTTATGAAACTCGCCACTGATGCTGGCGCGGAGGTAAAGGCCGTGTCCATTCAGAAGCTCTCTCTTGAAGACGTTTTCATACACTACACTGGCCGATCGATACGCGAGGAGGAATCAAGGAAAGTTAGCCTGTTCCTTGGCGCGGGTGTCCCGACAAAGCTTGGGAGAAACTGATGCGCAGGCTTTACGCGGTGATAGAGCGCGATATGCGCAAGTTTGCCAGGAACCCGGTCATCATGGTGATGGCCGTGGTCATGCCCATAGTGTATCTCGTCATTCTCGGCAACTCGTTCCAGGGTAAGCTCAAGGGCCTGCCGGTCGTCGTGGTGAACCAGGACGACGGCTACTGGGGTAAACTTCTGAACGAGCGCCTGAAGGCCGTGGCGATCGGGCCGAAGACGGTGACGATTACGTACATGTCCGACCAGGGCGCGGCTGTGCAGGCGGTGCGGGCCGGGAAATTCAAAGGTGCGGTAATCGTCCCGCCGGATTTCTCGCGCAGGGTGTCCCTCGGGATTAACCCTGAGGTGGGGATATTCGTGGACAACACGGACCAGATCTCCGAAGGCGCCTTGACAGTTGCCATCACGGACGCGGTGAACTCTATCCGGGAGGTGTTCGTGCCGGTGCGCCCGGACAGAACTATTGTGCAGGCAAGGAGGGTTGAGCTTTACAAGATGGTGGACTACGACCAGTCCTTAATTCCCGGCGTGGTCGTGATGGCGATATTCATGGGCACGATGATAACGGGGGTGTTCAATCTCGTTATGGACAGGTTCCTGGGCGTGGACGAGGCGATACTTATGACCCCGGTTACGAAGACGGATATTGTCGGCGGGCTTGTGGTTTCCGGGTTTGTAATCACCATGTTCATGGCGACAACTGTTTATGTGGTGAGCGCGCTTATAACCGGCATAACGGTAATCGGCTCCGTCTCGCGGTTCCTGGGCATTATTACCGTCCTGGCGCTGACGACCATGGGACTGCTCAGCATGATGTTCCTTATGCTCGGGCGGGCGAACCACCCCAGGATTGTCGGCGTGTTCTCAGGGTTTATGAACGTGATATTTTTCTTCCCTTCCGGCGCGGTATACCCCGTCGAGAGCTTCCCGCCGTGGCTTCGGGTTTTCTCGAAGGTGAACCCGGAATATTATTCCGTCCATGCGCTTAAAAGCATAATATTCAAAGGCAACCCGCTATGGGCCGTATACGGGGATATTCTGTTCCTGGTGTGCTTCCTGACAGTTATGATGACTCTTGCTGTCGTTACCTTCAAAAGGACTTTATAGAAAGGAATAGTTCAGATGCCGTTCGATATTGTTGTTTTCGACGATAAATACAAATTCATAAAGGAGTTGAGCCTCGATCCCGGTGTCCACGGGGCGCTCTGGCGCAGGATAATAACCCCGGCTGAATACCCCAACCTCGGGAAGGCTGCGGACGACAAGGAGGATGTGATTTTCCCGCAGGACGATGTCCCGGCGCTTATAACGGAAGTCGAGAGGCTGGAGCATTACCTCCTGGCCGATAAGCTGATGTCGCCGGAGGTGAAAGAGAAGTGCCTTAACTTCGTTGGCAAACTGAAAGAAATCTGTCTTATCGCCCGGTCCGAAAAAAAGAGCGTGGATTTCGTCGCGGGGGAGTAGGTTCTACTCCTCCTTCCAGGATATCGCCTCGAGCGGACAGGAATTTATGGCCTCCTGTATTACATCCTCCGGGTCGCCCTTCGGGTTATATACTTCGGCCAGATCGTCCTTGTCCAGTTTTATGGTGTTCGGGGCGATTTCCGTGCAAAGCCCGCAACTCGAGCACAGCCTTTTGTCAACAAACGGTACCTTAGCCATTTTTAAATCTCCTTTGTCTTAATAAAAGTATATCATGCCGCAATCCGGAACCTGGAATTCACCTTTCAGGAACGATGAATTATTTTCTTTCAGCACACGGAACGCGTTTTCAGTCAGGTCGATTCCCGTAATCGCTCAAATCCCCACGCCGGGAATAGCCTGGCCGCACTCACACACGCCGTTTTTTGTGTAATTGCCGGTCATAATATTACCGTGTCTTGTAATGAGAACCCTGCCGCAGGCGGGGCATTTCGTATCCTCGCCGCCGTGTCCGGGCGCATTGCCTTCGTAGACGTATTTCAACCCCTCCTCCGTGCCTATTTTTCTTGCGAGGGATAATGTCGAAAGCGGGGTAGGGGGCTGATCCGTAAGTCTGTATGTCGGGTAGAAGCGCGATACGTGCCAGGGAATTTCAGGATTCAGGGAGGCTATGAACCGGGCAATGCCCCTAAGCTCGCCCTCGGAGTCGTTGTGGTTCGGGATTACAAGCGTCGTAAGTTCTATCCATATCCCGGCTTCATGGTAGTTCCGTATGGCCTCAAGGACGAGTTCGAGCTTCGCACCGCAGACCTTGAGGTAGAAATCCGCAGAGAATCCTTTCAAGTCTATGTTTGCCGCATCGAGATAGGGCCTTATTATATTCAGGGCTTCGGGTGTTATATATCCGTTTGTAACGAAGACGTTTTTCAGCCCGGCTTCGTGCGCCAGCTTTGCCGTGTCGAACGCAAGCTCGAAGAACACGGTCGGTTCGGTGTATGTGTAAGATATGCTTCCACAGCCATATTTCAAGGCCTCTTCCACGATGGACTCAGGCGCAAAGGGTTCCCCGGCGATATATTTTGCGTCTCTCGGCATCTGGGCGATGTCGGCGTTCTGGCAGAAGAGGCATTTGAAATTGCAGCCGGGCGTGGCTACGGAATAGGAGCGGGAGCCGGGATGGAAATGAAAAAGCGGTTTTTTTTCTATGGGGTCAACATGCCGGGCGATGACCTTGTTGTAAACCAGACTGTAGAGTATGCCGTCACGGTTTTCCCGGACCTGGCAGACGCCCCTCGAACCATCCCGTATCCTGCACCTGTGCCCGCACAGGAAACAGTAAACTTTTTTATCCTCAAGCGGCTCCCAGAGAGAAGCCTGTTTCATGCGAGGTCTCCCGTCCGCGTCTTTATCCCATTACCCTTCCGCCGTCCACGGAGAGGTTCGCGCCCGTGACGAACCGGCCCGCATCCGAGCAGAAAAAAAGGACGGCCCCGGCAATATCCTCCGGCGTGGCGAGCCTGCCGAGCGGCGTGGACTCCTTTATGGCCTGAAGCACGGATGCGTTTGTATTTGGCGCCTCCTCCGTCAGGACGAAGCCGGGCGAGACCATGTTGACGGTAATGCCCCACGGCCCGGCCTCTGCGGCAAGGTTTCTTGTAAAGCCCAGAAGCCCGCCCATTGCGGAGGTGAGGGCGCTATAGCCTTTTACAGGCTGGATGAGCATGTTGTTGCCTATGTTGACGATCCTGCCCCAGCCTCCTGACTTCATGCCGTCGATTACCCTCCGGGAGAGATGGAAGGCGGGGCGCAGTATGCTGTCCATGTGGGCCTGGTGCTCATCCCAACCGGACTTCAGGAACATGTTCCGCGTTATGCGCCCGTGGGCGTTGTTAACAAGAATATCCACCCCGCCGAAGGCCTTTTCGGCCCCTGAGACAAGCCGCCCGGCCCCTTCCGGAGTCGATACGTCCGCCTTTACGGATATGGAGGAGGGGTTTATCCTCCTCAGCGAATCGAGCGCGTCCTGTGCCTTTTCGTCATTTGCAACATAATTTATGGCTACGTCCGCCCCGGCCAAGGCCAAGGCCTGCGCGACGGCAAAACCCACCCCGCGCGACGAGCCTGAAACCACGGCCCTCCTGCCGGAAAGCGAAAGACTGAATCCCGTCATGCCGCCGCGTCCACCTGCGAATACACGCTCTCGTTTTTAAACGCCCTTATGAGGCGCACCGTGCGCATAGTCTCCTTGTCCAGGACGTCCATGTATGCCGACCACAATCCGAGCCCGGCCAGCATGGCCAGGTATGTGCCGTTGATAGCCGGGCGCACGTCCCTTGCAGACCCGGCGGAGATGTTTGAGAGCCAGCAGGTAGTCCTGATAGGCGGCTCGACAAGCTCGCTTAAGCCGTAGAGCGTTTCCTGCACGGCGACGGCCTGTTCCTGCCCGCGGACGTTCCCGGCCATGTGCAGGACCATGAGGTCTACAATCAGCCGGTCGTTCGTGATGCCCGCAGAGTTCGCCTTTTCTATCAGGTCCTCGATTATCCCCAGCCGCTCGTCCGCGTCAGCCGGTATGCTATTGCGCATGGGGTACAGAACCAGGTCAGCCCCGCTCTTTGCCGCGACCCCTATGATTCCGGCCATTTCCTTTTCACGCTGGCGGTCGGCTGAGAAGTAGTTTACTATAGTCTTTCTTCCGGCGGCCTCGGCGGCAATCTCCTGGGCTTTGGGGTTCCTGCTGTCTATCGAGAGCGTAAGGCCAGCCTCGCGCGCGCCGGCTACGGCGGTTTTCATGTATTTTTCGTCCCCGTCGCCGTCGAGGCTCAGGCTTATGGCAAGCATGTCCGCGCCCGCAGCCTTGAGAGCCAAGGCCTGCCTTGCAATCCAGTCCTGGTTTCCGGTCCTTGCGGCGGAGAGGAATTCACGGTTATTAAAGTTCAGGTTATTCGCTATGGCAAGCATAACCCGCCTCCTTTGCATAAAACCGCGGTCAGACGTTTACGACCTCGGTCACCTCCGGCACCTCTTCCTTTATGGCGCGCTCCACGCCCATCTTGAGCGTCATCTGGGACATTGGGCAGCTCCCGCATGCCCCCATGAGGCGCACCTTCACCACGCTCCCTTCCACGCCGACAAGCTCCACGCTACCGCCATCGGCCTGCAAAAAGGGTCTTATTTTGTCGAGCACAGCTTCCACTCTCTCTTTCATTGAACTCTCCTGTCGTTTAATTTGGTTTTTATCATCTCCCCTGCCTTTTACAATTATAACATACGGGTTGGTCAAAAACGCATTAATCCGCGCGTTTCCCAGTTTTCAGGCAATGGAGCACCTCCCGCCTGTACGCCTCCGCGAGCGTCTTAGTCACCCTTCCGGGAGCGCCGATTGGTTTGTCGTCCACCTCCCGGACTGGCATAACCTCCATTGTCGTATTAGTTATGAATACCTCGTCCGCTTCTTTCAGCGCTGCCTCGGAGAACATCTCTTCGTAAACCTTTATTCCGAGCTTCTCCGCCAGTTCTATTACGAGGCCGCGCGTTACGCCTTCGAGTATACCGGCGATAAGCGGCGGGGTGGCAAGCTCGCCGTTTTTCACCTTGAATATATTGGAAATCGTGCCCTCGGCGACAAAATGCCCGTGGTTAAGCATTATCCCCTCGAAGGCCCCGGCGCGTTTCGCCTCCATCTTGGCGAATATGTTGTTCAGGAAATTCGTCGATTTTATGGCCGGGTTCAGCGTCTCAGGGTGCGTCCTACGTGTATCCACGATGGCGATTTTTACGCCCTTGTCGTAAAGCTCCTTCGGGTAATTGACGAACTGTTTTGCGATTATCACGAACGTCGGGACGGGGCAAAGCTCCGGGTCGAGGCCGATCTCTCCCGTGCCGCGCGATACGCTTACGCGGATATAGGCGTCCTTAAGGCCGTTTCTGGCAAGAGAGTCGTGAATAGCCTGGCTTATGCCGTCCTCGTCCAGGGGCAGGGCCAGTTCCATCAGCTTCGCGGATTGCTTCAGCCTCTCTATATGCTCATCCAGGTGAAACACGTATCCGTCGTACGCCCTTAGCGTCTCGTAAATCCCGTCCCCGTAAAGATACCCGTGGTCGAAAACGGAGACCTTCGCCTCTTCCTTCGGATAGAACGTGCCGTTAATGTAGATTTGCATGATGACCTCTTTATATTTAGTAATTTGCGTTGCATCTTGGATTTTATTCATGCTCAACTATTAATTTGATCTTATTTGGGTCGGCATCTGGTCGCGGTTGGACTATAATTTCGAAACTTCCTTCTTGTCCGGGTTGCAACGTCACAGGGTCCGAGTAAACATGTTCCGTTGAAATATAAGAACCATCCTGAGAATAAATTTTCGCTTTTATTTCAGTATAAGGAGTAGAGGCGGACGAGGTGTTTTTTACGCTTCCATCTATTGTCCAATATCCACTATCAGCATTGAGTGATTTCTCTGTTATTATGACGCCAGTATTTCCCATATCTGATGTTTTCTCTTTGTCGAAATTATTTTGGTTTGCCTGACTCACAGCACCTTCAATAATGCCCATGATTCCAGTTCCCACAATAGTTTTAGAGAAATCAACGTCGGCTTTTCTGTACATCTGCTGTTTGCCGTCCACTGTAACAACAACAACGTTTGCTCCTTCATCATTTATTTTTGTGATTTTAAGAGATGCTCCATTTAGGAAAAAAAGGTCAATGGTTTGTTGCCCCCATGCATTGGCCGAGATAAGCAAAATCAAACATAGAGCTAAGATATATCGCATGACAGCCTCCTATTTTATTACATTAAATCAGTCTGGATAGATTCCTCGCTTTGTTATAAATGACAGACCGTTCACGGGCGCAATGAATTGCGCCCCTACAAATTACTTCCTTAACCCCTCTGGGAGAGGGGTAGGGGGTGAGGGTTTCCTTCATCCCCCTCTTAAGATAAGAGGGGGAGCGAGGGGGCGTTATGATAATCTTTCCAGTGTCTTTATCAGCGCCTCGGCCTTGTGGAGCGTCTCGTAATACTCGCGCTCCGGGTCGGAATCCGCGACTATTCCCGCGCCGACCTGGACGTAAGCCTTATTGTCTTTTACCACAAACGTGCGGATTATGATATTAAAATCCATGTTGCCGTTATAGCCGATATATCCTACCGAGCCGGTATACGGCCCGCGCGCAACGGGTTCAAGCTCGTCTATTATCTCCATGCACCGCACCTTCGGCACACCCGTAATCGTCCCGCCGGGGAACGTCGCCCGTATCACGTCGAATGCGTCTTTCCCTTCCGCCAGCGTCCCCGTAACATTCGAGACGATATGGATTACGTGCGAATAATCCTCCGTAACCATAAGCTCGTCCACGTGGACGCTCCCGTAATCGCACACGCGGCCAATGTCGTTTCGCTCAAGGTCTATAAGCATTATATGTTCCGCGCGCTCCTTCTCGTTTAAGAGAAGCTCCGAGCGCATGGCGTTGTCGCTGTTTTCGTCTTTCCCTCTTGGCCTTGTCCCGGCGATGGGGCGGGTATCGACGCGGCCATTTTCCAGGCGGACAAGCCGTTCCGGGGACGAGCTTATAATCTTCACCTCCGGGAAGTCGAGATAGCAGGCAAAGGGCGACGGGTTGACCTCCCGGAGCACGCGGTAGATGTCGTATGGATGAATGCCTTCGACGTCGGCCATGAGGCGTTGAGAGAGGTTCGCCTGGAATATGTCCCCGGCGGCGATATATTCCTTCGCCCGGCGCACCATCTGTTCATAGTCGTCCTTTGAAATCAGGGGGATTGCCGTCCTTGCGCCGGAACGGGCAGCCGGAAAATCGGCGGGGCTATTCCAGGCATACTCTGCCGCGCCAGGGGCGGGATTATTGCAGATTTCACCCCCTTCGCGGGAGAGGATTTTTTCCTCCAGCGCGCGCATCCTTTCGACCATTTTATCATATAATTCCGGCCACTTGCCGCTCTCAGGCGCGGAAAACCCCAGACCCGTCTCGGCTATGCCCGGAGTCCCGATTATAAAGAGCTTTTTCTCAATGTTATCAAAGGCCAAGAGCAGGTCTACGAAAATGAAATATGCGTCCGGAATGCCAAGGTCGTCCTTCGCAAGTGCTGGAATTTGCTCGAATTTTCGCACGAAATCGTACGAGATAAAACCCACGCAGCCGCCGGTAAATGGCGGTAATCCTTGAGTTTTTTCTATGTTTACGTTTGCGCCGGATATGAGCTCCCGGAGCTTGATAAGCGGCGGACGCGTTGCGACAGACCTCTTTCCGTCCCTGGTTATCTCGATATTATTTCCCTTGCATTTCAAGGACATAAATGGATCAGACCCCATGAAGGAATACCTGCCCGTGCCCGGATTTACGCGCGCGGATTCGAGCAGGAAGGGGTTTCTGTCATCAAGCAATGCGGCGAAAGCATGGGCGGGATTGAAGTGCGGCATATCCCGCATAAAATAAAGGGGCTTTAAAAGCCCCTTGTCAGCGTTTTTTATGAATTCGTCCCTGGAGGTAAGGCTCATAATCTATTTTTTCAGGCCCCTGCTTCCGGGTTTTATTGCCGCGAGCCCCTGTGCGCAGAGCGGGCAGTCCTTCGGCTGGAATGTTTCTATGGCGAGGGTTACAAGGGCCTTGTACGGGACGTCAAGCTCCGCGCTGCCGCCGCTTCTGTCTATTATGGCTCCCGCCGCGGCGACTATGCCGCCGGATTCCCTGACTACCCGCATTGTCTCGCGGGTCGAGCCGCCGGTGGTTATAACATCCTCCACGACGAGCGCCCTTTCTCCTTCCGCAATAGAAAAGCCGCGCCTGAGAGTGAGCTTTCCATCCACCCTTTCGGCAAAAATGGCTCTCACTCCAAGGGATTTGGCGACTTCCTGCGCGACGATTATCCCCCCGAGCGCGGGAGCGATTACGAGGTCTATCTTTTCGGAGCGGAAATGGCTCCCGAGTTTGAACCCAAGCTCTGTCGCCATATCCGGGTATTGGAGTACAAGGGCGCACTGGAGATAAGTGGGGCTGTGCAGGCCCGAAGAAAGCAGAAAATGCCCCTCAAGCAAGGCGCCCTTCTGTCTGAATATCTGAAGCACGTCGTCATTTTGTTCGCTCAAACTTTAGCCTCCGGTTTTATTGCAAGTTGGTCGATTGTATCCAGCATTTCTTTTATTTTTACAGGCTTCGACAACACTTTTTCCACGAGCGCCCTTAATGATTCGTCTTCGGTTTCGATGTCCCATCCTGAAAGCAGCACTACCGGGACCTTTGTGCTCTTTTTCTTTATGGCCCGCGCCATGTCCCAGCCGGACAGACCGGGAAGACCCAGGTCCGTAAATACTATGTCCACGCCGTCATTAAATTTTTCAAGCCCTTCATTGGCGTCTGCCGCCGCCAGGACTTTATGCCCGAAATTTTCAAGGATCTTGACAAGCGCCTGCCTTACGCTCTCTTCGTCTTCTACAATGAGAATTTTAGGCACTAAAATACCTCCAAATTGATGTTTTTTCCTGCCTAATTCCCGCGCTTTTTTAATCCCCCGGCAATATTTTTCTTTAAAAAAGCCTCCCGCTGTCCAAGAGTATTGTTACCGGCCCGTCGTTGACAAGCCTCACTTCCATGTGTTCCCCGAATCGTCCCTGCGAGACGGGTATTTTCAGGTCTTTTGCCTTATAGATAAAATACTCGTAAAGCTCCTCGGCTCGCTCCCCTTTTGCGGCCCCGGAAAAAGACGGCCTGCGGCCTTTCCTCGCATCGCCATATAGCGTAAACTGCGATATTACCATAAGCTCACCCTTCAAGTCCAGCAGGCTTTGGTTAAATTTCCCTGCCGCATCATCGAAAATCCGTAAATTAATAATTTTTTCAAGGAGATAATCCGCGTCTTTTTCCGTGTCGTCCATGCCTATGCCAAGGAGCACAAGCAGACCCGCGCCGGTTTCGCCGACAACCTCGGAATTTACCCGAACCCTCGATTCAGTTACCCTCTGGACTACTGCGCGCATAAAAACCTTTCATAACTCCCCGGCTTCGCTTCCCCCTCTTATCTTAAGAGGGGGACAAGAGGGGGCGTTACTTCCAATATCTTTTGTCCATCAAATACTTTGGTTTCAGATTCCCCAAGGCCGCCAGCAGATTGTCTTTTATGCCCGGTTCGGTGTCCTCAAGGTCGCCAAGCAGCGATTTTATTTTGAATCTCCTCTGGCCCGAACCCTTGCACACGGGGCAACCGCAGCCTATAAGAGGTATCTCCGCCTCCTCGGCGAACGCCGCCGTTTCTTCTTCGAATACATAGCAGAGCGGCCTGATAACCACATTCAACCCGTCTTCAGCAAGAAGCTTAGGCGGCATGGAGCGAAGCTCCCCATTATAAAATGCGCTCATCAGGAGGGTCTCGATGAGGTCGTCCGCATGGTGGCCGAGGGCGATTTTCGTGCAGTTTTTCTCGCCGGCAATCCGGTACAGCACACCTCGCCTGAGCCTTGCGCAAAAAGAACAGTATGTCTCTTCCCGGTCGCCTTTTACGTCTTGTATTACCTTGTAAATATTCGATTTTTCAATATGGTGTTCAAAACCCAGGGACGACAGCCTTTCCTCGACGATGTCGGAGGAAAACCCCGGAAAGCCGGGGTTTATGCATACCGGCAGCAGTGAGAAATCCACCGGCGCTTTTCTTCTCAGTTCCTCGAGGACGTGCAGAAGCGTCCAGGAGTCCTTGCCGCCGGACAGGGCAACCATAATCCGGTCTCCGTCCGATATCAGGTCGAAGTCTCCTATTGCCCTGCCGGTTTTTCTGACGATGTTTTTCCAGGTCCTGCTCAAGGTAAATAAAGTTAACATTCCAAGGGGCGTGATGTCAAGAAAAGTGCGCGCTCCCGGAATTTTACCGTTTTGCCATAGCGTATGATAAAAGCTATAATTAACAGTATCGTTTATTAATAGAAGCACGGGAGGTGTGACATGAAAAAAATTATGTTTCTGACAGCCGTTTTTCTGAGCGCGGCGGTATTTGGCCTTGGTATGCCATTCAAGGCATATGCCGTTACGCCATCGCAGGCCCAGATACTGGTGGAGCAGGCGAGGCTGACCCTGAATGATTTCCAGAATGCCCCGGACATGAGCTGGTTCCACAGCGCTATGAGAGATTCCAAGGGGGTGCTGGTCGTTCCGGACCTCGTAAAGGTAGGTTTCATGCTGGGCGGCTCCGGAGGCACCGGGGTCTTCTTTATGAAGGACCCGTCCAGCGGCCTTTGCAAAGGCCCGGTGTTCTATAACATGGGATCCTTCACTTTCGGCCTTCAGGCGGGGTTCGAGAAGTCGGCTGTGGTTATTTTTGCCATGGACGACGCGGCGGTCAATGCGATGCTGTCGAACCAGTTCAAGCTAAGCGCGGATGCCTCTGCGGCGCTCGGAATGATGGGTAAGGGCGCGTCCGGGCAGGCGAGTCTCCCGGCTGCCTCCTTTATAGCGTTCTCCAGGAACAGGGGCATATACGGGGGATTGACCCTCGAAGGCACAGTTGTTACCGTTAACAAGAATTATAACTGGACATACTACGGGGAAAACCTGAGCCCTGCGGACATTCTTATTGCAGGGGAGACGGGCAATGCGGGCGGCCTGTGCGTTTCATTTGAAAGGGCAGGGCTATAAAAAAAGGGGGGCTAAAAGCCCCCCCCATTGATTGCCTTCGATTCTACCTGCTATCTCAGAAGAAGTACGTGAGCGCGGTGAACACGGAGTGAACCTCGTAGGGCTGATAGAGCGTGCCCATGTTCAGAAGACTGTTGTACGCGCCTACGTTATTAGTTTTGACGTATGTCAGGCCCTGGCGCTCGTAATCGCTCACAGTCCATCTTTCGTAGCGGTATCCAAGAGACGCCTGAAGCCTCTTTGTGAGTTTTACCTTGATCTCAGCCATTGCCTTCCAGAACTCGTTGGAGTCGAGGTTGTTGAAGTTCTGCGGGACGAACGGGTTGGCGTCTATAGCCGCCGGGCCGACTTCGCTTGCGAAAAAGGCCTTGCCGTGAACCTTGGAGAACGTTCCTTCCGTCTTGAATTTCAGGAAGTCCGGTATAATGGTCGCATTGGCTCCAAGGCCGACGGTATGGATTTCAGCCCTTGTGCGAAGCTGCCAGTTGCTGGGGCTGTAAGGATTTGTCAACGGCAGTCCGGCGCCTGTTGCGGGATTGGATTGCCTGTCCGACTGGCTCTGGCTGTTGTATTCGAATGAATAGAAAGCGTTTATCGACAGCCATCTAGTGAGGTCGAGGTCGCCGTCCAGGGAAGCCGTCTGGAATTTGCTCAGTTGCAGGCCGAAGAAGGACATGTCGTAGCGATCTCTGCCGTAGTTGTATTCCAGGGAGAAGGAGAGCGGGTCCGTGGGAGTTACAGTAACGATGGCGTCGGCCATGTAGCGGTCCCTGTCAGCCATGTGGAATTTTCTCATGAGAGGCGGCTGTCCGGCGGTTGCGTCTTCGTCCGGATAATTGGACTCCCTGTCCGAATATTGGAAATCGAGTTTTGCAGTAAGCCAGTCGAGGTTCCTGGTATCGAGGAAGAACTTCCATGTGTTCTGGGTCAGAGTCCTGGAGAAGTCGTAGAAGTACGTATCGCCGTCGTATTCGTAATTGACGCCGACATTCGTCCTGGGCAGGAACTCGTAGGCCGCTTCCGCTTCCAGGGAGCGCGTAATCCAGCTGTTGTATTCCGGCGTGGAGGTCGAGGCTGTCCCGGAATCCACCGTAACGGCGGGGAACGTCTCAATCGGGGTGTTGTTTACATGATCGAAATATCTCAGGTCGATTTTCGTGGACAGCTTCTTTATCGGCTGGGATGTGATTCTCAGTTCGAACTGCTTGGACTCCACCTCGGCGTCGGCCCTTGTCCTCGGCATAGCGATAAGCCCTGTGGTGGCCGAGTTTACGGTCGGGTCGATAAGCGGGGAGTTCTGGTGAGACCAGGCATAGCTCCCGATGAAGAGCGCCCTGGTATTGAGCGGCAGGTTCACCGCGAAAGCGCCATTTAGATTGTCGTAATAGTTGCTGGGCGGCAGGGCGTTCCGTCCGAAAACTGAACCCGCACCGTAGGTCGAGCCTTCGCCGCCGGTCGAGTCTATAAATCGGAACGGATTTTCGTACGTCAGGGACTGGATGTGGTTAAAGAAGCTTGAGTGGTAGTATTTAAGGTTGGCATAGAAGGTCTTGTCGGCGTATTCCAGCCCGGCGTTGGCGTCGTAGGTGTCGTAGTTTATAGGCTCGGCTATCTCAAGGGCGTTTCCGAACCCGAATGTGCCGCCGTAGGGACGGTCTCCCGTGCGGTTTTCGTAGTTAAATCCGAGGTCGACATCCACTGGCCAGAGGAGAGTCAGGTCGAGGTCGGTATTTATCCTGTCCCGGCGCAATTCTATGTCCGCCGTGTTCGCGTCTGCGGCGAGGACGGAGTTTAAGTTGCCAGCGAGTGTCTGAAGTCCCGCCGTAGTCTGCGGCGGAGCTACTCCGGCCATTATCGCGGCCTTAGTGGCAGGGTTTATAGTGAGATTACCTGTGCCAAGGCCGTCATATATGGTCTTCACATCGTAGGCGAAGACGTGCCCTAACCTCTGGTATCCGAAGTCGAACCGGTACTTGCCGTATGCCTGGCTTTCGAGGTCTATGTTTATGTCCTGGGGGCTTCTCCACAGGGCGCTGAAGTCCATCCTGTAGGAGCCGTCCGGTGATATGGCGTATTTTTCAAGCCCGGCATACCCGCCCCATGGGTCAGACTGCTTATAGCGATATTCATTGAACTTGGCGTTGCCGCTGTCTTCCCAGAAGTATTCAAGCCCGCCGGTAAGGCTCCCGTGAACCGTCCAGCCGCCCGGGCCGTTGTGCAGCGCCGGGAGGCCGTACTCCGAATCGGATGCCGACGTATCCTGCGCGGGCGCTGTTGCCGCAGGGGCGGTAGTATCGGGCGCGGCAGGCTGGGTTGTGTTATCCTGGGCCATTGCAATTGCGTTCAAGCCCGCCAGGAGCAGCAGGCATGTTGTTATCAGCATAAATTTTTTCATAGCCTCTCTCCTTTCTTAGCGTAAGAAAAATTCGCCGGACGGGCTGTTTGAGCCATGTATATTCGCATGGCAGTTCAGGCAGTCCCGGTAGACGCCCTGGACGGCCAGGCTCCTGAACGGATTTCCGGGCACGTTGGTCGAGGCGCCCATGGCATACATCGTGCCGGGGTGAAACTCCCCTGAATGGCACGACTGGCACAGGTAGAGGCTCTTTCTGGCGAGAAGCTTGTTATGGTTCGACCCGTGCGGAGTGTGGCAGTTCAGGCAATTCTCCACGACCGGCTTGTGCTCGAAGAGATACGGCCCGCGCTTCTCCGGATGACATTCAAAGCACTTGTCGTTTATGGTAAGGGCATCGATGAGATCCGGCGCGATGGTCCCGTGCGGGTTATGACATGAAGTGCAGGTGAGTTTTCCTTCTCGTATCGGGTGATGACTCTGGCGCCAGATCTGGGCGCGGACGTCCTGGTGGCATTGGAAGCAGACATCTTTCTCGTCTTCCCTGACAAGCAGGTGCTTATACCCATGGTGCATCGAATGACAGGTTGTGCATGCGAGGCTCCTGGTCTCATGCGTGCTGCCCATCCAGAGGGCCTGTTTTCCGCGGTCATGGCAGCCCAGGCATATCGCATTGACCGCGGAAGGCTCCATTTTTCTCGGATCCCTTATATCTGAGGGGTTCTGGGTCTTTGCGTGCAGCGCGCCGGGGCCGTGGCAGGTCTCGCAGCCCTGGAACTCGGTGAAAAGTTTCCCGGCCTGCATGTGCGGATTGGTCTGGAAGCTTTCCGCTTCGTATTTATGGCAGCCAGCGCAGACCCTGGAGCCTACATATCCATTTTCACCGGAACCTCCGGTTGCTACGTCGCCTTCCGCATAAACGGCGGATGCGGCCAGTAAAAAAATCGCCGCCGCAATAATAATCCTTAAAAATCTCATCCTTCCATGCATTTTACTCCTCCTTTCTTGGTGAGCATGCTTTTCCGGCTGAGTCTTTCGCCGTCTGAAAAAAGCCCGGCCTTTACAGATGCTTAGGCGCTTATTGCTTAATTGCAAGAAAATTAAGGAAGTTCTGTTCTTAATGCTTGAAAGGTATTTTCTGAGATTACAAAAAGACGATATTATAACGCATACCAAAATACTTTAATTTTGTCAAGTTGAGAATATTTCGCAATATCATAGAGATTCATGTTTTTTGCAACAAAAAAAGGGTTGGGATATTCCCAACCCTTTTTATTTTGTTGAGTTCTGGTTTGTCAGTTCGGGTATTCGTATGCGCCGATGTCGTACGCGGGGCCTTGCGGGCGGTTTTCGTAGTTCTTGTCGTATGAAACCGCGCTTATCGTGGCTCCCTTGTCGATTGCGGGGCTGCCGGAATCGAGTTTGTAGTTGCTGCCCGGGCTTGCAAAGGACGGGTTGGCGCTGATGGAGTGAAGCTCGTTGCCGGAGGTTTCCGGCTTGGCCGACTGAAGTCCGGCGAGATTGTAGTTCGTTCCGTTCCAGATTATGTCAGTCGCGTTGCCGTAATAGAGGTTATAGTCGCCGGATACCTGGGTGGCGTCGAACGACCCGACCCTTAAGCCGCACACTGTGTTGTTGGTTATGATGTTGTTTTTCATCACGAGGTTTACGACTCCGGTGGCGATATCCTGCCCGGCCTGTCCGAAATCGAGGCCGTATTGGTTACTGTCGATGGTGTTGTTGTATATCTGGATGTTCGATGCGTTATCGCCCATCACGATACCAAACTTATTGTGAGTCAGCACGTTATTGTAAATCTGAAGGCCGTTGA
>DAHWTK010000159.1 GCA_027328825.1 Nitrospirota bacterium | reverse complement strand
GGATTTCAGGCCGAAGTCGGCGCGGAAGTTCACGACCGAGGAGCTGGTCGGTATCTTCTCGGGGCCGGACGGCACGGAGGTTGGTATCAGGGACAAGGCGATACTCATGCTCCTGTACGGCGCCGGGCCGCGCGTCTCCGAGATCGCGAACCTTCAGCTTGGCAGGCTCAGTTTCACCGCAAGGACACTGACCGTTACCTTCCTCGGGAAGGGCGCGAAAGAGAGGACGGTCAAGCTCCTTTACGAGCCGGCGCAGGCGATACGGGCATGGTACGAGCTCCGGGTCGCGTCCGGCGCAGGGCCCGGTGATCCGCTTTTCACCTCGCTCACGAAGGCCAGGGCCAGGCGCGGGTTCAAGCTCTCATTGGTGTCGATGGGCGCTGTCCTCAAAAAGTATGCCCGCCGGGTCGGGATAGCGGACGCCGACGCCTTCGTGCACAAGATGAGGTCCACTTTCGCGTCCGACCTCTATGACATCACCAGGGACATCCTCGCGGTTGCCGCGAAGATGGGACACGAGGACGTGAAGACGACGATGAAATACATAGAGATAAGCGAGACGGCCTTGAACCAGGCGGTCATTACCAGCGGGAGATGGAGGCAACTGAAAGGAGGACAAAGTGGTAAGTCCGATGGCGGAAGAGATGGCGATTTTTATCAGGCTGAAGCTGGTGCAGTTTTTCGTGAACAAGGGCGAGACCGGCCCTGCGGCCGAGTACCTGGGCAATGAGCTCGGACGGCTGATTGAGTTGGACCTCGTTAACAACCTGGGCGGAGTGCGGTTTACCATCCCGACACTCAAGAACCTTGAACGGCGGGATAAGCACAGGCAGATAAGAAAGAAGTTTACCGGGGCCAACGTGAAGCAGCTGGCGTTCGAGTTCGGCTATGCGCGGTCCACCGTATACAGCATTTTAAGGAAGCCTGAGCAGGGCCGCCTGGAGTTTTAAAAGGAGGTCGGGAAGTATGCCCTTCATCGGCAGCATAAACGAGAAACTGAGAAAATATTTTGCGA
>DAHWTK010000158.1 GCA_027328825.1 Nitrospirota bacterium | reverse complement strand
CGCCGCCGAAACCGCCCATGCCCTCTACGCCCGCAAAGCCATACTGGTCGTATGCCGCGCGCTTCTGCGGGTCGGAAAGCACCTCGTACGCCTCCGTCGCCTCCTTGAACTTCTCGGAGGCTTCCTGGTGGTTCTCCGGGTTCTTGTCCGGATGGTGCTTCATCGCGAGACGGCGGTATGCCTTCTTTATCTCCGCCTCGTTCGCGTTTTTATGTATGCCGAGTATTTCGTAGTAGTCGCGCTTAGCCAATTTATTTCCCCGGTGTATTGCCTTTGTAGCTGCCCGATTTATCGGGGCTTTTAAAAACGCTCCATAAATGGAGCAGCTACATAAACCGCAAACATAAGCCCAGCCCTTTGTTAAGGGCCGGGCTTGGATATTATCGCATATACGGACAATCAATTCAACTGTGGATTCCTCGGCTTCGCTCGGAATGACAGACCCATCACCCTCCCCTTAATCCCCTCCCCTAAAGGGAGGGGAGACAGTGAGCACTGTGGAAGTGGTCGCGGAGAACATCACCCCCCCACCTCAAGAGAGGGGAAACAGTATTATCCCTCCCCCTCCGAGGGGGGAGGGTTAGGGTGGGGGTGAAATATTACTTCTTCTCCTCGAATTCCGCGTCCACGACCTTCTCGCCGCCGGTCGAGCCGCCGGAATCGCTGCCGCCCTGGCCCTGTTCGCCCGCGCCCGCTTCCGGCCCCGGCTGTGCGCCAGCGCCTTGGGCCTGCGCGCCGGCCTTTTTGTATATTTCCTCGGCCAGCTTGTGCGAGACGTTCGAGAGCTTCTGCATCGAATCTCTGACGGCCTGGATGTCCTCGCCGTCCTTCGCCTTTTTCGCCTCGTCGATCGCGGATTGAATGTCCGCGCGCTCGCCTTCGGAGACCTTGTCGCCATAATCCGCCAGCGATTTCTCAATGGAGTAAATCAGCGTGTCGGCCTCGTTACGCACCTCGACAAGCTCTTTTCTCTTCTTGTCCTCTTCGGCGTGAGACTCCGCATCCCGCACCATCTTCTTTATCTCCTCCTCGGACAGGC
>DAHWTK010000157.1 GCA_027328825.1 Nitrospirota bacterium | reverse complement strand
GCGTTCGCCGTGGAGGGCGATGAGTTTGCGGGCAGGCGCGTCCTGCTCGTGGACGACGTATACACCACCGGCGCGACCGTGCGCGAGTGCGCGAAGGTTCTGAAAAAAGCCGGCGCGGAAAAGGTCTATGTCCTTACCGTGGCGCGGGCGGTGTAGGTTTTCTTTGCCTGTCATTCTGCTTTTTGTTTGTCATTCCGAGCGTAGCTGAGGAATATACCGTAGGTTTTTAATAAGGGGGTTAGGGGGCGTTATGAAAATAGAGGCTGCACCATTGAAGAAGCGCTATAAAATAGTAGGCGCAATTTTAATCGTTGTAATATTGTGCGGCATCTCTTTCTATGCCGGCGGTATAATCGGATTTATGGAAGGTTATACCGGATACCCAAATACAGAGGCTCCATTTAATGCGATAAGGGACGTCATTATTCTTAAAAATATTAGAAAAGGTGACCTGAAACTCGCGATAGAATTTTTGGAGATGGATTTGGACGAGCAGATGATTTCAGATGCGCTTGGTAAATATTGCGGGTCATCGATATTCGACTTTTGGGGAACAAGGAAGCACGATAAAACAAAGATGGCCAGACTAAGAAAACAGATTGATCAGTATCGCCTTGAATATCCTACTAAATCATCTGCTGTTGTCTCGATTGAAAAGATTCTTAACAGCAATGAGCAGAAAAATAAAAACAAGTGACGCAATGTCTGTCGGCTCTTCAGGAGACCCCCCATGAAACCCGAACTCTATTTCGAGGACGATGAAAGTTTTCATTTCCCCCTGCTCGACGGACTGACTATCGGCAGGGAGGCGGACGTGAACGTGAGCCGCCTCAAGGGCAGCCGATACGTCTCTCGCGTCCATGCGACGTTCGTCAAGGGCGAGGACGGCTGGTACGTCAAGGACGAGGGCAGCAGTAACGGCACGTTCGTCAATTCCGTGAAGGTCGAGCCGGGGACGCCCCGGAAGCTCGGCGAGGGAGACCTGGTCTCGCTGGGGTTTATGAGTTTCGTCTTTAAGATTGCAAAGTAACGAGGTAAA
>DAHWTK010000156.1 GCA_027328825.1 Nitrospirota bacterium | reverse complement strand
TCGACAGTTGGATGCAGTCCCAGAAAGAGTTCATGGATACCTGGATGAACGCGCAGAAGGAACTATGGGAGCGCCTGACGGAGTCCACGCGGAAGATGCAGGAGGCGCTCATGCCGCTCTGCCGGACGTCCGGGCAGGAGACGGCGGGCGAGACCGGGCAATCGGGCGAAGGCGCGAGGTGGGCGGCCCAGGCCGCGCAGGGGGAGTTCATGAACATCTACAACACGATGATGGAGAATATGATAAACACTTCGAAGGTCTGCGCCGACGAGGTTATAAGGATGCAGGACGCCTGGATGCATACCTTAAGCAATCAGATGGAGATGGGCCGGAAGATGAACGCGGGCATCTTCGAGGCGGGCAGGCGCGCCGCCGCAGAGACGGGCGGTATGGCCGGCCAGTCCGGGGAACAGGCGGCCTAATAACAGTCCCTTCCTTGTTACCCTCTCGCGTTTCTTGGAAGGGGGACCGGCTCCTGCCGGTGGGTGAGGGTGGCGCGGAGCCTGAAGCAACCGGAGGACATCATGGCAATGGACGCGGCGGGTTATTTCGGCGATTGGCTCAGATCACAGGAGAGGTTCGTCCAGTCGTGGATTGAATCCGCCGGAAAACTGCGCCAGGCGATGTTCGTTCCGCCGAAGCGGGAGGCCCAGGGCGAGGACGCCGGGAGGCTTTTTCTCAAGCTCTACAACTCGTGGATTTCGATGGCCGCGCACTCCGTCCCGGACACGAAGTTTATGAACCTGCGCGTTGTCCGGGAGGCGATGTTGAAGACCTGCAACGGATCGAGCGTGTGCCTGAAGTTATACGAGGTCTGGCTCCCGCTCTTCCAGGCAGCTCAGGAAAAGTCGTTCGACCCGGCCCTGTATAAAAACCTCTTCGACCCGGCGCGGCTAAAGGATGCCATAGACAGGACGTTCGGTTTTTCGCCGGACGGCATAAAGGAGATGTCAAACCAGACCTCCAGGGTATACGACACCTGGAGCATCGCGGCCACCGAGTTCTTAATCCCCTGGATGGAAGGGGTGCAGAATAACATCG
>DAHWTK010000155.1 GCA_027328825.1 Nitrospirota bacterium | reverse complement strand
GATTGCCGGGATGGGCGGGGCGGTGGCGCTGGGCTATGCCATACCTCTCATCCAGTATCTTGTGGGGCCTGCCATGGCGCCGCAGGAAGATTCATGGTCCCTGGTATGCGGCGCGCAGGACGTCCCGGTGAACGATCCGAAATCCATTACGTTTGTCTCCAACGTGAAGTCCGGCTGGCAGACCGAGCGCGTCCAGAGAGACGTCTGGGTGGTAAAAGAACCCGACGGGAGCTATACCGTATTCTCGCCGGTATGTCCGCACCTGGGCTGCGCCTACAACTGGAACGGCGAGGAAAGGCGCTTCATATGTCCGTGCCACGGAAGCGTTTACACCATTACCGGGAAGGTGGTCGCCGGGCCCGCCCCGAGGCCGCTTGACACACTTCCCGTAAAGGTCGAAAACGGGAACCTGTACGTCAAATACGAGAAATTCCGTCTCGGAATCCCTGAAAAGGTGCTCGCATGACCCAAACTTCAAAGGTAAGGTCGTGGTTTGAAGAACGCCTCGGACTCTCCCGTCTGATGGCCCCCCTGATGTACAAGCCGCTCCCCGGCGGTGCGCGCTACCAGTTCAGCCTTGGTTCTTTGAATCTCCTGCTCTTTGTGAACCAGGTGCTTACCGGCATCTTCCTGATGATATACTACGTCAACTCGCCCGATCATGCCTATGATGCAGTCAAGTACATACAGCGCCAGGTCGATTTCGGCTATCTGGTGCGCGGCCTGCACTACTGGGGCGCGAGCGCGATGGTCGTTTCTGTAATGCTCCACGTCATACGCGTATTCGTCTACGGCGCATATAAAAAACCGCGCGAGATAATGTGGGTCAGCGGAACATTACTGATGCTGCTCGTCTTAGGGTTCGCCTTCACGGGCTATCTCCTGCCCTGGGACCAGAAGGCATACTGGGCAACAGTTGTAGGAACAAGCATCCCCGGCACGACGCCGGTAATCGGGGACAGCCTCGTCCGCCTCATCCGCGGCGGCATCAGCGTAAGCAACCTCACCCTCACCCGCTTCTTCGCCATACACGTCGAGGTATTGCCCTGGCTCCTGGTGATTCTCGCCGGAGCGCATCTTACCGTCCTCCAGATTGTTGACCACACACCGCCCTGGAACCC
>DAHWTK010000154.1 GCA_027328825.1 Nitrospirota bacterium | reverse complement strand
ATGCCGCAGGTAGAGGTCACGTTCGACATCGACGCGAACGGCATCGTACATGTTAGCGCGAAAGACCTCGGCACCGGGCGCGAGCAATCCATCAAGATTACCGCGTCCTCCGGCCTGTCCGAGGAGGAGATAAAGAAGATGGTGCGGGATGCGGAGTCTCACGCCGAAGAGGACAAGAAGAGAAAAGAGCTGGTCGAGGTGCGGAACGAGGCCGACACGCTGATTTACTCCATCGAGAAATCGCTCACGGATTACGGCGACAAGGTCTCCGAAGGCGAGCGCGCGGACATTCAGTCTGCCATCGACGAGGCGAAGAAGGCCAAGGACGGCGAGGACATCCAGGCCATAAGGTCTTCGATGCAGAAGCTCTCCAACGTCTCGCACAAGCTGGCCGAGGAGATATACAAGAAGGCCGGCGCGCAAGGCGCGGGCGGCGCGCAGCCCGGGCCGGAAGCGGGCGCGGGCGAACAGGCCGGAGGCGAAGGCGGCTCGACCGGCGGAGAGAAAGTCGTGGATGCGGAGTTCGAGGAGAAGAAGTAAGAATATAATTTGTCATTCCCGCGAAAGCGGGAACCCAGAGGCTTTCGTTATTAGGCAAAAGTCACTGGGTCCCCGATTAAGTCATTCGGGGATGACGATATAGGATGTCATTCCGAGCGAAGCCGAGGAATCCACAGTTGAATTGATAGCCTGTATATGAGATAATATTTTAGCCCGGCCCTTACGTGGGGCTGGGCTTATGTTTGAGAAATTACGGCGTCTATATGGAACATTTAAACTTTCTTAAAAAGGTACATGATAACCTGTTGGACTATGCTCCCAAACTCATTGTTTCCGATGAGAATCTATGTCAGATGTTTCTTCGCGCTTTGCACTCTTCATTGATTGAATTATCGGGTTGCTTAATACTACTATTAGATAATGAGGGAAAAACGGGAGTTCCCTCAATTGCCAGGACTTTTTTGGAAACCTATGTTGAGTTTTACAATCTTCATAAGGATGGAAGTTATTTTTATAACATGGAAGCAAACTATCTAGAAGAGAGCAAAAGAATCAGAGATGAGATTCTTGGGAAAAAGAATTATCTGCAATATATTGATGATGACCGCATAACAAAAGAACAATCGGAACGTGACGCGGAATCAATGGAATTAAAAGAATTAAACGATAATGG
>DAHWTK010000153.1:784-1183 GCA_027328825.1 Nitrospirota bacterium | reverse complement strand
GTTAAGATACGTTTACCTCCAGGGCGAACCCAGGAGCTACAATCGTTTAATAACAGACAGCGGACACCAGGGTTTCTTCGGTTTGGGGCATATCAGCAAGACTCCTCCCGGGAATATGCAGGCCGGCGGAAGCGAAGGCACGCCGCTTCTGGAAAACAACGACGGCATAATCTACAAAGAACATAATAATTTCGAGATCCGAACAGACGAGGAATTCTATCTGACGCAATACGCCTCAGCCCTCCTCGAACCCATGGCGCTTGTCTCCGGCGTAAACCTTGATGGGCCGAAACCGCATACGGAATTGACCATAAACAAGGGATATATAAAGCTTGGAGGACATGGACTCGAGCTTGAGGTCGGCAAGGACGAGAACTGGTTCGGCCAGGGCTATCGGGG
>DAHWTK010000153.1:0-774 GCA_027328825.1 Nitrospirota bacterium | reverse complement strand
CCTGAGCCTGTCGACTGGCCCTGGTTCAAACGAAACATCGGGCTTTTAAAATACGCGCTGATATTCTCCAGGCTACAAAAAAGCGGAGAAGGCGGCACGCTGCGTCAGCCCTGGTTTGCAGCCGCGAAGGTTTCCGTAAAACCGTCCCCCAATTTTGAAGTCGGCGTCGATTTCAGCAGGCAGCAGGGAGGCCCGAACGTAAAGCAGCCCGGCCTGATAAAAGCCGTATTCTCCGTGGGCCAGACAAATAACGGATCCAACACGCTGGCAGGGATAGACGCGCGCTGGAGGCTCCCCCGGCTCAGGGGGACGACCGTATACGGGGAATACTACGGCGAGGACAGCTATGTCGTATTGCCTTTCGTGGAGAGCTTTCTTGCCGGTGTTTATGTCCCGCGGCTCACCTCGGACGGGAGGAACGATTTCAGGTTTGAATTTTTTTACGGCAACCCCATAGCCTATACCGATTATAAATATCCGGAAGGTTATACCAACGCGAATTTAATAATGGGGGATTTCCAGGGCGGAGACACGAAAGACTATTCCGCGAGGTTTACGCATTACTTTTCGGCGCGGCACACGCTGGCCCTGGAGTATTTCCATACGCAGCGCGGCTGGGTCGGCATACAAGGCGGCCAAGCCGTGGAGGAAACAGACGGCGGACGCATATTCTGGACACTGCCTTTGAACGAGGACTGGAGCATCCTCTTTAATTACGGGTATGAGAATATAAGAAATTTCGATCTGACGCCCGGCGACAACCGCCAGGATAAT
>DAHWTK010000152.1 GCA_027328825.1 Nitrospirota bacterium | reverse complement strand
GGCGGCGCAAGGTATGAGTTGACTTGCGGCGCGGCGAGCAAAATCAACTTCACTAATCTGAGCACTGCGATTAATAGCGAGGTTAACCGCGCCAAAGGGGTCGAAGCGGGCCTGTTCCCTCTCGCCGGCGGCACGGTCACAGGGGACACAACGTTTAGCGGTCGCTTATATACAAACGGCACATTAACTGCAAACGCCCCATTAGTTGCAACCAACCCTATTTATGCATACGGCAACATATATGCCTACAACGGCATGACGGTCTCAGGCGGCGCATTGACCCTGTCCGGAAACCCGACGCCGGGCACTTACCAGGCCGCGACCGCTACTTACGTCGACAATGAGACCACCCGCGCGAAAGCAATCGAGGCGAGCCTGCAAACCCAAATCATCACTGCCAACGGGAACATCAGTAACTTGCAGACGAGTATTGCTACCAAGGTCTCCGGCCCGACTGCCATGCAGGCGGCGCTTTTGCAGTGGTATAACAAATCCGTTAACGTGGGGAACAGTCCCTTTGGCGTCGCCTTCGACGGGACGAACGTGTGGGTGACGAACTTTAGCGGCGGCACCGTATCCGTTATAAACGCCGCCACGGGCCAGCTCGCCACGGGCCTTACTGCTAACCCGATTAACGTTGGGAATGACCCCGATGGCATAGCCTTCGACGGGACGAACATGTGGGTGACGAACTGGGGCGGCGGCACCGTATCCGTTATAAACGCCGCCACGGGCCAGCTCGCCACGGGCCTTACTACTAACCCGATTCACGTTGGAAACGGCCCCGATGGTATAGCCTTCGACGGGACGAACATGTGGGTGGCGAACGGGAGCGACGGCACCGTATCCGTTATAAACGCCGCCACGGGCCAGCTCGCCACGGGCATTACTACTAACCCGATTACCGTGGGAACCTATCCCCAAGGTATAGCCTTCGACGGGACAAACATGTGGGTGGTGAACAATGGCAACAACAACGTGTCCGTTATAAACGCCACAACGGGCCTGTTAAGCAGCATAGGCATAGTGCCCACTGGCACAGGCCCCCAAGGCATAGCCTTCGACGGGACAAACATGTGGGTGGCGAACTGGGGCGCCGGCACCGTATCCGTTATAAACGCAGGCTCGGGCTTACCGACCAACACTATTAATATTGGGGGTGGTCCCGCTTACGTAGCCTTCGACGGGACAAACATGTGGGTGACGAATTACGGCAGCGGCGG
>DAHWTK010000151.1 GCA_027328825.1 Nitrospirota bacterium | reverse complement strand
GGCGTCGATAAGGCAGATGCCGAGCGACAGGGCCGATAGCGCCTGGTGGTATTTCACGTCGCCGGTTATGAACGCGTCCGCACCCGCGCGGGATGCCGCCTCAAGCAAATCCGCCCCGCTCCCGCCGCAGACGGAAACCGTCCTTATAATCCTGTCCGGCGCTCCCGTGAGACGAACCTCCTTCAGGGACAATGCCTTTTTACCCTGTCCGCAAGCGCGGGCGCGGTTATCGGCTTCTTTAAATTCCCTATCCTCCCGAAGCCGGTCGACCGGCCCGCCCCCGGATTATCATCCATCGGCTCAAGCGGCCCGGCGTTCATAATACCAAGCCTTTCGGCAAGGAAGTCGTTCAGGCCGCCTGGCGCACTGTCGAAGCTGGTATGGGCGGCGTAGAGGGCGATTTTATTCTTTATGCAGACGGCGGCGACAAGGCCTTCGCCGCGTGATATGTCGAGGGATTTTACGGGATTGAAGAAGAGGGGGTGGTGCGTGACGAGGAGGTTTGTTTTCTTTTTCGCCGCCTCACGGATAATTTCCGGGAGAGGGTCCAGCGCGACCATCACCTTGTCTGCCTCCCAATCCGGATCGCCAAGCTGGAGTCCCGTATTATCCCACGGGGCGGCGAGCGCGGGGTCGAAAACCTCTTCTATATCCCTGATAATTTCTTTAAGCTTTGGCATTTCCTTGGCCGGTAGACCGGCAGCCGCCAAGAAGAACTGGTGGGCCCGCCAGGATTCGAACCTGGGACAATCCGGTTATGAGCCGGGGGCTCTACCAACTGAGCTACGGGCCCGAACTCAAATGAACTGTTATTTTGCATGACGCGGGGCTTGTTGTCAAGCCGAAAAAATGTTTTGTCCAAGCGTTCGTTTTATATTATACTGGGTTTTTAATTTTCAGAAATCCCATTGAAAGGCGCACGGATGATTGATAAGGCAGAAATCGACAAACTTCTTTCAGAAGCAATACGGCATTTTTGGACAACCCGATTAGCGCAAGGTGCTAAACAGAAAAAGGGTGGACGAACTGACCAAGGCGCCAGATGTGAAGTAACCGGAGGCGCACAGATGGATGGTTTTGTAAAAATAATTAAAGAAGTAATTTGCTCAAATGGCTTCGATAGAAACAACATTTTTGAAAAAACCTGTATCCAGCTTCCAGGTTATTTCCGTCCTGAAAAACAATGGGATTTAGCCATCGTCAAAGATGGAAGTTTAGTTGCCGCCATAGAAGTTAAATCTCAAGTCGGCCCTTCCTTTGG
>DAHWTK010000150.1 GCA_027328825.1 Nitrospirota bacterium | reverse complement strand
TGCAGAATGTCGAAGCATCCGTTCGTGAATACGACCTTCCTGCCCGCGCGTTGAATGTCCTGGACTATCTCGCGTAGTTCATCGTGGTTTTTTACTTTGCGGATCATGGTATTTACCTTTTTATTTTGGAAAACGATTTCTTTTTGCCAACATCATTGAAACGAGAAAGAGTATTAAAACTAAGATTGTAGGCTGTCCATGAACGTACGCGAGGCTCTGCACAAGCTCTGTCAGCCAGCCGGGGATTCCCGGACAGGACAAAGGGCCGGGTAGAAACAGCCCAATAATTGCAGAAACAATAAGGAATATTATAAACGCCCAAATTAAGTAAAAAGCAAAGGCTTTAATTATATTATGTTTCATTTGTCTCTTCTGGATTCCCGCTTTCGCGGAAATTACGGTTGTTTACGTTTGTCGTCCCGACCAAAGCGAAGGGACCTACAGTTGACTTAAATTCAACTGTAGATTCCTCGGCTGCGCTCGGAATGGCCGGGCGCAATGAATTGCGCCCCTACAAATTACATCCTTAACCCCTCGCCCTTTCATGGGAGAGGGGCATGGGGTGAGGGCGTCAGCTCCCGAAAAAGAACCGGTCGAGCGGCACGTCCGGGCCGCGTAAATATTCGTCGCGGCAGGCGCGGCAGAGGAAGAATGTAAGCTCGGTATGCACGTCCTGCTCAAGCTCCTTCTCGTCCTTGCCCTCTATAACATTCAACAGGTGGTCGAGCTCTTTTTCCAGATCCTCGACCGTCGCAAGCTCGCCGCCGGTGTCCGCGTTTACACGCACCTCGACCTTGTACCTTACGGAGCCTTCCGGAAATCCCACCCCGCATCTATGGCAGCGGCCCGGCCCGCCAAGTTCAGCGCACATAAAAACCTTTCAAAGCGGATTCTGATCTTTGTAGCTGCCCCATTTATGGGGCGTTTTTTAAAACCGCCTGATGAATCAGGCAGCTACGTTAAAAAACGCATCCTAATTCCCAAGCTCCTCCAATACCACCGCCGCGAGGAGCGGGAACATTATCTCGTGATGGCCGGTGAGGCTGTAGCCTTTCCCGCCTTTCATCGTCGGGCGGCGCACGACGTTCGTGTTCGGGCGGTAGGACTGTATGAAGTCCATGTTCACCGTCGTGATGTCCTTAAGCGGACTGCCCAGGTTCCTTGCGAGCGTAACTGCCTTCAGGAACACCTCAGGCAGGAGGACAGACGAGCCGAGGTTTATGTATACCCCGCCCTCCAGACTGGAAACGACCGAGCAGAAGGTCCTGAAATCCCGGAGACTCGCCTCGCCCGTTGCCGCGCCGTCGCAGGAGGGATGCATGTGGATTATGTCCGTCCCGATTGCGACATGCACTGTGGCGGGTATATTGAGCCGGTAAGCCGCAGCCAGCAGGCTCTTGTCGGGGAATTT
>DAHWTK010000014.1 GCA_027328825.1 Nitrospirota bacterium | reverse complement strand
GGCGCTCCTGAAGGATATTTTCCATGCGGAGAAAATTATAAGCTCGGTGGTGAAGGCATCGGATGTCCCGGTGAGCGTCAAGATGCGCACCGGCTGGGACAGGCCGGACGTGGCAGTGGAACTTGCGAAGGCCGCCGAGGCCGCCGGCGCGGGGGCTGTCGCCATACACGGTAGGACCGCAAGACAGGGCTTCTCCGGCAAGGCGGACTGGGAACAGATTGCAAGTGTGAAACAGGCCGTGAATATACCGGTTATCGGGAACGGCGACGTCTGCTCCGCCCATGACGCCGCCCGGATGCTGCGCGATACGGGGTGCGATTTCGTAATGGTCGGCAGGGGAGCGCTCGGATATCCCTGGCTGTTCAAAGAAATAAATTCATATTTATATAATGGAAGTGTTCAGGACGGACCGGCGCTTGAGGAGATTGGCGGGATGCTGATAAGACATCTCTCCATGCAGCTTGCACGGATGCGCGAGATAACCGCCGTGAAGCTGATGCGGAAGCATGCCGCCTGGTATTCGCACACGGCCTCGAAGCGGGCGGCCCGGTTAAGCGGCGGGGCCGAATTCCGGCGCAGGATAAACCATGTCGAGACGGCGGCTGAATTCGAGGATGTAGTCAGGGATTTTTTTGCCCGGAGGCCTTTTCTGCAAAAGCCTGAGCAAGATCCGGCCTGCCCAGTATCAGGGCCGTGTTAGTGAAGTCTCGCAATACTTCGTGATTCGGGAAACCCTTTCTTGCCGCCTCGAAATTCCGAATGGCCGCACTGTCGTTTTTCTCTTTTATGTAGGTAGTCTCAAGGTTAAACCGCATGGAGTAAAGGTTACTGTAAGACAGGCCATTTAAGAGCACGTCCTGCGCCCTGGAAAACTTCCCCATGCGTATATAATCCGCGCCAAGGTTATCGTAGGCTTTGACGAAGGAAGGGTCGAGGGACAGCACCGTCTCGAATTCAATTCTCGCCTTGTCGAACTGGCCGTGCTTCAGGTAATATACCCCAAGTTCGTTGTGCGGCCTGACGAGCGTCGGGTATTTTGCCGCCGCATCCCCCCACAGGCTCTTCTCGGATGCCCATGCCCCCGCCCTGGAGAATGACAGGAAAAGAAATATTAAAGACGCAGCCGCGACTGCGGATTTCGCGGTCATAATGGCGCGCGGGCCGGACAGGCGCGCAAGCGCAGCCGCACCCGCTATGCAGAACGCCGCAAGGGGCAGGTACAGGCGGTAATCCACCACAAGGTCCCATAACGGGAAAAAGAATTCCGGGAGAAACGACAACGCGGCCAGGAGCAGAATACCGGCTATAAGGTAATTCCCTCGCCTGAACTGCCTGAGAATCATAAACAGCGAAACCGCTATGACGGCGATACCGATGAATAAATTAATATTTATAGATTTTCCGGCTTCGGGATGTTCTATACTCTGGCTGAACGGTACGACAAGAAGCCTGATATAGCTTGGGAAACGACTTATCCATCCGACCCAGTGGCCGAAGTAATCGTTTGGTATTCCGCTGCCGCCCCCGAAGACCAGTGAAAGCCGATAAACTGTGAATACCACGGTTATGACCGTTGCGGATGCAAGGAAAGGCCAGAAAATTCCGGCGCTTTTTTTCTTCAGGAAATAATATTCGAGGACAAAGAAGAACGGCAGAAGGGCCGCCGCGGTTTCCTTTGTAAAGAGCGATAGCGCGAGCGAAAGGATCGAAAGGGCGATGAGGGCGCGTTTTTGCAAGGCGCCGGGCCGTGTGCGGGCCTTGAGATAGAAATATACGGACGCCAGGAATAGCGTGCATACGAGCTCCGCGCTCCTTGCCGATACGTATATCACGGACTCTGTCTGCGCCGGATGCACGCAGAATATTACCGCCATGGCGGCGGCTGGCCATGTATTTTTATCCCCGCGCTCTTTTATGATTATCATGGAAATAAGGTATACCAAAAACGAGCAGAGCGCATGAGACAGGATGTCGAAAAGCCGGTAAGACCAGGGCGCAATCCCGGATATGGCGTAGTTCAGGGCGTAGGTCGCGTAGAGGAAGGGACGGTAGGAGGTGGATGATTTTTCGCCCGACTCCATATGCTCCGAAACGAAAAGGCGCGGGATATCCGCAAGGTTCCGTATCCGGGAGTCATAGGTGATGACGTGATGGTCGTCGAAAAAAAGGGGGTAGTTTAATGTCCTTGCGTAAATAAGGAATGACAGGCACGTCAGGATAATAAAGACCAGAAAACTCTTCTTCATATGTTCCGGCTTCAGTCGAATTCGAGCATGGCGATGCCCGTTTTCTCGCTGACTTTCTTCCCGGCCTTTACGCCGGTTACCTCGACAAGCATGGCCTCGACGACGAGAAAGACCTTGTCGTCCTTCCGTATGCATCCGGCAAGAGTATTGCCGCCTTTTCCCACGGCGCCGTGCAGGTGTACGGCGGGTTCTCCGTCCTTAAGGAATACGGAGCCTATGCCCGCTATCTCGCGCCCGTCTGTAAAACCCTGCCATACCGGCTCCGGCGGGAGCACGGGTTCTTTCGGCCCGCAGACCATCGATGCCGCCCGCATTCCGCCCAGCAAAAAGAAGAAACCCGCCGATACCTTCTCTTCGCGCGCAACTTTTATGATGCCGTCGAGAAGGCTGTCTCCGTCTTCGTATTTAAGGATGAAAACGCGGTTAATGCTGCCTGTGCGATATTGCATGACACTCCTTTATTCTATTTTCTGCCCCTTTGCCACCACCACCACGCCCCCGGGACTGACGGTAAATCTCCGCCTGTCCTCCACCGGGTCGTAGCCTATGACCGTGCCCGCCGGGAGCTTTACGTCCTTGTCTATGACGGCCTTCCTGATCTTGCAGTGGCGGCCTATCTCCACACGCTCCATTATTATGGATTCGCACACATCCGCGTAGCTGTTTACCCTGACGGCATGGGAGAGTACCGAGTCCTGCACCCTGCCGCCGGAGATGATACAGCCGGAAGATATTATCGAGTCCAGCGCACGCCCGAGCCTGCCGCCCTTGTATTCCTGCGCGAAGACGAACTTCGCCGGCGGGTACTGCTTCTGGAAAGTCCTTAGAGGCCAGCGCTCGTCGTAGAGGTTGAAGAGAGGAAGCGTGGAACGCAGGTCCATATTCGCTTCCCAGTATGCGTCTATGGTGCCCACGTCCCGCCAGTACTTGGAACGCTTTTTGTTCTCGTCTATGAAGTTGTAAGTGAGCACCCTGCAACGCTTGAACATCGTGGGGATGATGTCCTTGCCGAAGTCGTGGGACGAGGCCTTCTCCGCGTCCTCCCGCAGCATCTGTATGATTGTCTCGGTGTTGAATATGTATATTCCCATCGAGGCGAAACACTTCTCCTTCTTCCCCGGGATGGTTTTCGGGTTGGTTTTCGGTTTTTCCTCGAAGCCGATAATCTGGTTTTCCCTGTCCACTTCTATTATCCCGAAATCGGAGGCCTCTTCCTTACGTACCTCTATGGCGCTTACCGTGGCCTCGGCTTTCCTGCGCCTGTGGTAGGCGAGCATCTTGGTGTAATCCATCTTGTAGACATGATCGCCGGAGAGGACTATAAGCTCTGTCGGGCGTTCTTTTTCAATAGTGTAGATGTTCTGATATATCGCGTCCGCAGTCCCCTGGTACCAGTGCTCGTCTATCCTCTGCTGCGGCGGAAGAGTCATTATGTACTCGTCCATTTCAGGGTTCAGGAAATTCCAGCCGAGATTTATGTGCCGTTCGAGGGAGTGGGATTTATATTGCGTAAGGACGATTATCTTCCGGAGCTTCGAGTTTATGCAGTTGGAGAGCGTGAAATCTATGATGCGGTACTGGCCGCCGAAAGGGACGGCCGGTTTTGCGCGATGGAGCGTAAGGGGATAGAGCCGTTCTCCTTTTCCCCCGGCCATTATCATTGTCAGGACGTTATGGGTCACCGATTCTCCCGAAGGGTCTCTGCCCGCAAAAGGGGCGACTTCAATAAATATTAACAGGAGCCAACCGGCGGGTCAAGAGCTGAATTAAAAAAGGCTATGTTATCGGTGCGCCAGTCAGGGGTATCCTGATGGTTACGGTGGTGCCTTGTCCGATGGCGCTTTCTATGTTTATGCGCCCGCCGTGGGAGCGAAGTATGGAGTCCACTATAGGCAGTCCCATGCCGGTGCCCTCCTCTTTCGTGGTAAAGAACGGATCGAAGAGCCTGTCCATGCAGTCTGCGGGTATCCCCTGCCCGGTGTCCTTGAACTGCACGTAAAAGCAGTGCGGGTTTTCCGCATCGTTCCGTATACCCGTCTTTACGGTCAGAACGCCTCCTCCCGGCATCGCCTGGAGCGCGTTTATTATTATATTCAAGAAGGCCTGCTTCATCCTCCGCTCGTCTATAAGCACCTCGTTCAACTTCTGGTCGTATTCCTTCGCTATGCTGACACCCATGCTTATGCCCTGGAATTCCACCATCTCCAGGACGGAATCGAGCACCAGGTTCGGATGCGCGGGGGCGAAGGAGGGCTTGGGGAGTTTGGAGTAGTTCAGGAACTCTATGACCGTGTCGCTTAAGCGTTCCGTCTCGCTTTCGACCACTTCCATCAGTTTCAGGGCCTCCGGGCGTTTGAGCTCGTCCCTCAGCAGATGCAGGTTTATGAAAAGAGAGTTAAGCGGGTTTTTTATCTCATGCGCGACCCCGGCGGCTATCGCGCCCATGGAGGCCAGGCGGTCGAGCTGCATTATCTTCGCCTGCGCCTCCTGGAGGTCCCGGTTGACCTTCTCAAGCGTGGAGACCTTTTCCTCAAGGTCGTGATATAGCTTCGAGTTCTCGAGGGCTATCGCCGCCAGGTTCCCGAATATGGTCAACGTCCTGAGGCGTTGTTCGTCGATGGAACGGCTCCCGCCGGGCGATTCCACGGCTATCACGCCCATTACGCGTTTTTTCGAGAGCATTGGTATGATGGCCAGTTCGTTGGAAGAAAGCAGTTTCAGAAAGTCCGGGTGCAGGGGTTCCTTTCCGCTTTTTATGTCCTTTATAAGCTTTGGACGACGGTTTATGACCGTCTGGACCGGATGCCCCTGCCCCCTTGATACTGGAACGACAAAAGAACGGACTTTTATGTCGAACGGCGCGCGTTCAAGGAGTTCGGCGATATTCCTGCGTCCGGGATCGGTGTCTTCCTCCTCGATTGCCGTTACCCCCTCCCATATCTCCCTTGCTTCGTCTCCCTTGAGCGCCCCGACGCCCAGCCAGCCTTCGAGCGTGTTCTGCTGTTCGTTTACAAGCAGGAGGTATGCGCGCAAATATCCGAACGCGTCATCGGCGGTCAGGGATGTAAGGATTATATAAAGCTTTTCTTCGGTGGGAAGCTGGGTCTGAAGCAGGCGGTTGATGTCGTATAGCGCAAGAAGGTCCCTGTTGGCCCTTTTCAAGTCCTCTATGGAGTCCTTGTCCTTCACTCTCACATCTCCGTCTGAAACCTCGCGGAAGGTCGTTATAAGTCGCTCTCCGAACGAAATAAAATTTTACGTAATTATAGCATAAAAAGGTAAGTCTGTCTCATATTTCTATCCCACCTCGTCGTATTTTCGTACCCTCAGGCCCACCCCAAGCTCCTCCTCGGCAATCCTCCGGCATTCTTCGATGTCAACCCCCGGCATGGCAAGGGCCGTAACGCTTACCACGGGGATATACTCCTTTGCGAGTTTTACAAAATCTTTCAGAGAGTTATACGCGCCTTCCCTTAGTGGTCTGCAATATTTTTCATATTCCGCCTCCGTCGGGAAATTCAGGCTGACGCTTACGGCATCGATAAGCCCTTTAAGCTCCGGCAGAAACTGCGCGCCGTTTATGAGCAGGGCATGGCCGTTGGTATTTATACGCACCTTCACGCCCCCGTTTTTTGCGGCCCTGGCCACCTCTTTTATGACATTCAGCCGCATAAACGGCTCTCCATAGCCGCAGAATACAACCTCCCTGTAGCGCGTAAAATCCGCCAGTTCCATCGCGGATATTATCTCACCGGTGGTCGGTTCGTTTTTAATCCGGAGGTTATGGCCTTTTACGAAGTCGGTTGAATTCCTTACGCAGAACACGCAGGCGTTCGTGCAGCGGTTCGTGATGTTCAGGTAGAGCGAATCCCGTATCGGGTATGCGATTGCGCCGCTTTTCGGCGGCTCGCATATTCCGAATAGAACCGTAGCGTTAAGGCTGGTTATACGCATGACGTCTTCAGGCGAGAGGCCCTTCAACTGCGCCAGTGCCTCAACTACAATTGTGAGGTATGACGGCTCGTTTCGCTTTCCGCGAAGCGGCTTCGGGGCGAGATAGGGACAGTCGGTTTCAAGGAGGATTCTCTCGATGGGCACGGTCTTTATAACGTCCCGGAGCGCGCCTGAGTTGTTGAACGTGAGAGTCCCGCCGACGGAGAGATACATGCCAAGCTCAAGCGCCCGCTCTGCCATATCCTGTCCGCCTGAGAAGCAGTGGAGCGTCCCGCCCGCTTCCGGGAGCCCTGCGGAGGCCATGATGTCCATTGTATCGGCTTCGGCCTCGCGGGAATGTATGATTACCGGCTTGTTTATCTCCTTCGCAATCTCGAGCTGCCTTATGAAGTGTTCTCTCTGCGAATCCCTGGGGGAATGGTCATAGTGATAGTCGAGGCCGATCTCGCCCACCGCCACCGCCTTCGGGTCTTTCAGGAGTTCTTTCAGTTCCTCATAGTCGCCTTCGGTTACGGACTTTACGTCGTGCGGGTGGAATCCGGGGGCGAAAAATATCTCTTCATGCGCGGCGGAGATGTATCTTGCGGCGCGGCTGGATTTTATATCAGAGCCTATGGTTATTATATGCGTTACCCCGGCATCCCGCGCGCGGACGAGCGCCGATGCCAGGTCGTCCCTGAACTGCTCCATGTCGAGATGCGCGTGCGTGTCGATAATCAAAAATAATCTCCTTCAAGGACAGTCATCTTATGACACCGGGGCGGTTTTCAGGGGTATTCGCACCTTGAACCTGCTGCCTTTGCCCTGCTCGCTTGTTACTATTACCTCGCCCCCGTGGGCGTCCACAAGAGACTTCACGACCGCAAGCCCAAGGCCCGTGCCGCGAATTCCCGAGGCGGATTTCGAGCGCCAGTAGCGATCGAATACATGCGGCAGGTCTTTGGGTGAAATACCGTAGCCGTTGTCCTCGACGATAATCTCTATCGCCGCCGGAAGGCCGTTATTATGGCGGCCAACTTCCAGGGTTCTGCCGGACGTCTCCTCCGCGCTAACGTCTATCTTCCCGCCCTTCGGAGTATACTTGACGGCGTTGGACAGAAGATTCGCAAGGACCCTGGAAATCTTTTCCCTGTCTACATAAACTTTGGGCAGTCCCTCGTGGGCGTATAAATCAATCTTTATATTCTTCTCCATCGCCTGGACGCCGATATCGGAAACGGCCTCGTTAAGGAGCGCCGAAATATCCGTCTCTTCCGGTTTCAGGACAAGCATCCCGGCCTCGATTTTCGTAAGGTCCAGGTATTGCTCCACCATCTCCAGGAGCCTCGCGCCGTTTGTCTTTATGGAGCCGATGTAATTCTTCTCGTCGTCGTCCAGCTTGACGAACGCTGTCTGGATGAAGAGGTCGGAATAGCCGAGTATGCTGGTGAGCGGGCTTTTAAGGTCGTGCGTGAGGAGCGAGATGAAGTCCGCCTTTCTTTTTTCAAGCAGTTTCTGCTCGGTAACGTCGTAGAACGTCTTTATCTCGCCCATTACCTTGTTTTTCTCGTCGAGGACAAGCGAACTGCCTATTTTGTATTGCCTGTCATTTATCTCGGCCTCGGTCATCTGCCCGTATCTCTCTATGATGTCTTTGTATACGTCGCAATTGCTGCATACGTCTTCGAGCTTGCGTTTCACGCTCGGCTGGATCTCTGAGTGGCAGTATGTCCCCGATATGAGCCAGCAGCGCATGTCATCGGACATGTAGGCAGGGCAGTTCTTGTGAATGCAGTTGAACGCCTCCCAGCACCTCTTCCCGCCCCTGGAGCCGTCGCACCGGAATATCAGGGACTCCTTTACAGGGCCATCGGGCAGGTCTACTACCGTCTTTCCTTTCAGCTCTTCCGCAGGCACGCCCCAGATTACGCTCATCATGGGGTTTACCTCGATTATCTCGCCCGACATGGAGACGAATATTACGCCGTCGGGGATGTTCTTGAATATCGCGGCCATTTTCCCGTGCTCGACGGTCAGTTCCCGCGTCCGCTCGGCTACAATTCGCTCAAGGCTTTCGTTGGCCTCCATGAACTGACGGTAGGCGGAATCGAGCTTGGTTACCATCGCGTTTATCGTCTCGGAGAGTTCCCTGAGCTCCGGCTGGCCTGTTGCGGTTGTGCGCGCGGAAAGGTCTCCAGCCATTATTCTGCGCGCCGCTTCCTGTATGGCGCCGAGCGGACGGAGCACCGTATGGCGCACGAGGAAGAAGGGCACGAGCAGGAGGCTTGCGATAACGAGGGCCTCCGTGGTTTCCTTCGCAAAGCCCTTTATGCCGAAATAATCCACCGCGAAATGCGCTGCAATCACGGCGATAATCGCGATCAGCCACCAGACAGCCAGCATCTTGTTCAGCTTCGGCGCCATAAAATTATCTCAGGTAAAGCCCGTAAAGCCTGTATATGAAATTGCCCGTTATGGTAAACGAGTTCTTCTTCCAGCTGTCCGGGAGCGGATTGACGGGGCTTGCATCGTAGAGGGCTTTTTTCGCCGCGTCGTCGAGCATCGGGTAGCCGGAGGACCTCAGCACCTCGACGTCTGTCACCTTCCCGGATTTTTCAATCGTGAATTTCATAAGAAGCTGCCCCTCGATCCCTTCCCGCCGCGCCTCCTCAGGATACTTCCAGATATATTCTATACGGTTCTTCAGGCCCCGGAGGTAAGACCAGTAACGGAAATCGGTCGTATCGAGCGTTACGGTGTTGGGGTCCCGCGCGCGATTGATCTCCTTGTCCACTTCGGCGTAACGCTCAAGGTCCTTCATCGTCGGAAGCTTAAGCTTCCGCGGGATTATCTGCTCGCTGCCCTGCGAGCCAGACGACGGCGCGGATGGTGCCCCCCGGCTGGCCGAAGCCGATGGCGGCGGCGAAGCGGCGGCCATCCGGCTTGGCGCAGGCGCCGGAGACGGGACATTCGTATTGCCGGGAGCGGGCGCGTGGGCCGGTCTCGCGGGGGCCGTTTTCGAGGGCGCGGGAGCGGCGAAAGAGGGTAAAAAGTGACGGCGCGGGATGGCCTTTTTCGGCATATTACCAGGGGCCGAAGCCACTGCCATCCTCTGTGGAAACCGAATATGGGGCCTGTATTTGGGCTTCGGGGGAAGAACCGTCTTAGGCCCTTCCCGGACCGGCCCGAGCAGGTCTATGGCTATCGGTTCTCTCCGCTCGCGTTCCCTTGGTTTCTCAAGCTTTACCATAAGCACTACCGCAAGATGGAGTATAAGTGATATGATGAGGCAGTGGTAGAAAAGACCCTTATTCATCAAAAAACCTTTTATTTGCACGGAAATTATAGCATAATAGGGCTTTATAATAAAAGAAAAAACCCGTAAGGCAAAGGGTAATGGATATTAAGGAAAAAGACAACAAAATAAACCTGCTCGAATATGACGCAGACGGGCTTAAGCCGATAATCGAAGGACTCGGCATGAAGCCTTATCGCGCCGCCCAGATATGCCGTTGGATTTATTCCGAGGGCGCGGATTCGTTTGCCGCCATGACGGACATATCGAAGGCCGACCGTGAAGCGCTTCGGGAATCCGCGGAAATATGCCCGCCGGAGCTTTCGGAACGCATTGTCTCGCACGACAAGACGGAGAAATATCTGTTTTCGTTACAGGACGGCGAAAGGGTGGAGTCCGTCCTCATACCGGACGAGGACAGGTTGACGCTTTGCATCTCCTCGCAGGCGGGGTGCGCCCTCGGATGCCGGTTCTGCCTGACGGGCGCGGGCGGAATAAGAAGGAACCTCCTGCCGCACGAGATAACCGGGCAGGTGTTTAAGACGGAGCGTATTATTGCAGGCGGACTGGCAGAGCGGACTGAGGCCGGTCTACCGGCGAAAATCACCAATATCGTCATGATGGGCATGGGAGAGCCGCTTATGAACGCGGGAAACGTCTTCGAGGCGCTCAAGCGGCTCATGTCCCCGAAGATGTTCAATATTTCCTCAAGGCGGATTACGCTTAGCACGGCAGGGATTGTGCCGGGTATAAAGGCCCTGGGGGATAGCGGCCTGAATGTTAACCTCGCCGTCTCCATCAATGCGCCGAATGATGAAATCAGGGACAGGATAATGCCCATCAACAAAAAATATCCGTTGAAGGAGCTTATAAAGGCGCTTAAAAATTACCCCCTTGCCCCAAGGAGGCGCATAACCGTCGAATATGTCATGCTGAACGGGATTAACGACAGAGTGGAACATGCGGCGGAACTCGGGAGGCTCCTGCGGGGCCTTAGATGTAAAATTAACCTGATAATCTTTAACGAACACGTTGGCAGCGAGTTCAGAAAACCGGAGGCAGCCTCCGTCCTGGCCTTCCAGGAGAGGCTGCATAATATGAACTATACGGCGTTCATACGCGAAAGCCGGGGGGCGGACATACTCGCCGCGTGTGGACAGCTCCGGGGCATTTCTGCCAGAAAAGCCTTGACGGAAGCCCCCCCTGGTGTATAATTCACAATTACCTTTATGAGGTGTTATGCCTGAAGAGAAATTCGAGAAGTCGCTTAAGCGGCTTGAGGACATTGTTAGCAAAATGGAGAAGGGCGAGCTTCCCTTGGATGAGTCCGTGAAGCTATTCGAGGAGGGAATTAAGCTTTCGCGCACGCTCTCTAAACAGCTCGAAGATGCCGAGAGGCGGGTGGAAATACTTGTAAAAGACGACTCCTGCGGCACAAAAACAGTGCCCTTTGAACCTGAAGAGGGGGAATGATTTTCGACCTGAAGAAATATATTCACGACAGACGGCGGCTTGTGGAGGAGTTTATCGACCGCGCGGCTCCGAAGACGGGTGTGATGCCGTCCACTCTGCATTCCGCAATGAGATATAGTCTTGAGGCCGGAGGGAAGCGTGTCAGGCCCATACTGGCGATTGCCGCCGCAGAGGCGGTTGCAGGAGGAAGGGCGGAGACTATACCGGGACTCATTGCCGTCGCAAGCTCGCTCGAGTTCATACATACATATTCTCTGATACACGACGACCTCCCGGCCATGGACAACGACGACTTCCGTCGTGGCAAGCCGACCAACCACAAGGTATTTGGCGAGGCCGAGGCTATCCTTGCCGGAGACGCCCTGCTGACGTTCGCGTTCGAGCTTCTTTCGTCCCCGGAGCATATGGAAGGAATGGACACGGCGAGGCAGGTCAGGATAATCCACGAGCTGGCATATGCCTCCGGCAGCATGGGGATGGTGGGCGGACAGGCCGTCGATATGGAGTCCGAGGGCAGGGATATAGACTTCGTAACGCTGGAATATATACACACGAGGAAGACCGGGGCGCTGATACGCGCATCGGTGCGTATGGGCGCGATAGCCGCCGGTGCGGGCGATGAACATTTGAAGGCCGTTACGCGCTATGGCGAAGAGGCGGGTCTTTCGTTCCAGATAGCCGATGATATACTGGATATTACGGGGACGAAGGAAGAAATAGGGAAGGATGTCGGAAGCGACATCGAAAAGGGAAAGAAGACTTATCCCGCAATGTTCGGCCTGGAGGAATCCCGAAGCCGCGCGAAAGAGCTTCAGGCCTCGGCGATCGAGGCGCTTTCCGTTTTCGGAGACAAGGCCGAGCCGCTCAGGGAGATTGCGCGGTATATAGTATCAAGGAAGAACTGATTGGCCGGGAAGGGGGGCTAATTCAAATGGCATATCTTGACGGCATCGAATCACCATCGGATTTAAGGACGCTGAAGCTTAAGGACCTGCCGTTTCTGGCTGAGGAAATAAGAGAAGAGATTATAGCCGTCGTATCGGTAAACGGAGGGCATCTTGCCTCATCCCTTGGCGTAGTCGAACTCGCCATTGCCCTGCATTATATTTACGACACTCCGAAAGATAAAATAATCTGGGACGTTGGCCACCAGGCGTATGCCCACAAGCTGCTTACAGGCAGGCGGGAGCGGTTCGCCACCCTCCGGCGCGAGGGCGGCATAAGCGGCTTCCCCAAACGCTCTGAAAGCCCATGCGATCCCTTCGACGTCGGCCATTCGAGCACATCCATATCCGCCGCGCTCGGCATGGCTGTCTCCCGCGACATGGAAGGCGCGGATTTCAAAATCGCCGCCGTAATCGGCGACGGTTCCATGACCGCTGGGCTGGCGTTCGAGGGTATGAACCAGGCAGGGCACCTCGGACGGGACCTTGTCGTAGTGTTGAACGATAATGAAATGTCTATAGCGGCCAATGTCGGCGCCCTGTCCAACTACCTGAGCCGCATAATAACCGGCGTCAAGGCGGAGAAGCTCAGGCGCGAGACGGAGCAGTTTTTAAAGAAGCTGCCGAAGGTCGGTCAGCAGGTATTGAAAGTCGCATCGAAAACCGGGGAGCGCGTGAAGGGGCTTCTTACTCCGGGAATGCTCTTCGAGGAGATGGGATTTTCCTATGTCGGGCCGATTGACGGCCACGACATCAGGATGCTTGCCGAGGCGCTGGGCGATGCTCGCGAAAGGAAAGGCCCGGTGCTCGTGCACGTCATGACCACGAAGGGCAAGGGCTATGAACACGCCGAGAACAACCCCACGGCGTTTCACGGGACGCCGCCTTTTGATGTGGAATCCGGCGAGACTGCCGGTAGCCGGTCTGCCGGAGGCGTGTCGTACACCGGCGTATTCGGAGATGCGCTGACCGAGCTTGCCAGGAAAGACCCGTCCATAATAGCCATAACTGCCGCGATGCCCGAAGGGACGGGCCTTGCGAAATTCGCAAGGGAATTTCCGGAGAGGTTCTTCGATGTCGGCATTGCCGAGCAGCACGCTTTAACCTTCTCCTGCGGCCTTGCCGCGTGCGGGAAAAAACCGGTTGCCGCAGTTTATTCCACCTTCATGCAAAGGGCCTATGACCAGGTGGTCCACGACCTTTGCATGCAGAACCTTCCTGTCGTGATAGCTATGGACAGGGCAGGAATAGTCGGCGAGGACGGCGAGACGCACCAGGGACTCTTCGACATCTCTTTCATGCGAAACGTGCCGAACCTTGTCTTCATGGCCCCCAAGGACGAAAACGAGCTCAGGCACATGCTTTATACGGCTCTTAAGCTTAACTGTCCAGTCGCGCTCCGCTACCCGCGCGGCAAGGGTATCGGCGTGCCGCTCGACCGTGAATTTGAAGAGATTCCCGTGGGCAGGGCGGAAATGATTTCCGAAGGCTCCGACCTCTGTATCATCGCCGTGGGAAATACCGTGAATCCCGCGCTCCGGGCGGCGGACACGCTTTCCGGGGCGGGATATTCCGTCGGCGTGATGAACGGCCGGTTCATAAAACCTATCGACAAAGGCGCCATAATCGCCGCGGCATCGTCGTCCAGACGTATCCTTACCGTCGAGGAGAACGTCCTCGCGGGCGGCTTCGGGAGCGCTGTGCTGGAGGCGCTGGAGGAGGCGGGCATCACGAACGTCCCGGTGAAGCGCATCGGCGTCCCGGATGTATATATAGAGCAGGGTACCCAGGCGCAGATAAGAAAGAGGCTCGGCCTCGACCCGGAAGGTATACTCCGGGCGGCGGAGGCTTTCATCTCGGAGCGTGTGCTGGCGGGATGATTTGAAGGAAGTCAAAAACAGACTCGATATTGAGCTTGTTCATCGCGGCCTTGTCCCTTCCCGGCAGAAGGCGCAGGCGCTGATACTCGCCGGCCAGGTGAAGGTTGACGGGAGGCGGGCAGAGAAGGCCGGGGATGCGGTAAGCGAAGAGGCGAGGATAGAGGTAATCGAGGGCCTGCCGTACGTCTCTCGCGGGGGACTGAAGCTAAAGGCGGCCCTGGACAACTTCAAAATTTCCGTCTCCGGGCTTGTCTGTGCCGACATAGGGGCATCGACGGGTGGTTTTACCGACTGTCTCCTGAAAGAAGGGGCGGTTAAAGTTTACGCAGTAGATGTCGGATACGGGCTCATCGACCAGAAACTGCGTGAAGACCCGCGTGTAAGCGTTATGGAGAGGGTGAACTTCCGCCACGCCGGGGCCGGGTTCCTGGACGAGCTTGTCGATTTCGCTTCCGTGGACGTCTCCTTTATCTCGCTCAAGCTTATCCTGCCTCCGGTAATTCTAAACCTGAAGCCCGGAGGGTCGGTCGTAGTCCTGGTAAAGCCCCAGTTCGAGGTCGGGCGCGAAAGCGTGGGGAAAGGCGGAATAGTCAAAGACGAGGGCGCGCGCGAGAGGGCGGTGCGGGAGATAAGCGAGTTCGCCGAAAGTCTTGGCTTCGAGGTATCCGGGCGGATGGAGTCCCCTATAAAAGGCGCAAAGGGAAATATCGAATACCTGCTTTATCTCAGGCGAGGTGCGGCATGATTGAGGAGAAAGGAATAGACGACCAGCAGACTTCGGACCTTCCGGAAGATATGGGACAGACACGCGGGAAATCTGCCCCCAATGCGGAAAACGACGATGTTCCCGATGCAGGCGCCCAGAAAATGTCCGCTTCAGCCGTTGCCGCGATGCGCGCGAAAAAAGACCGCGAAGAGCGGGAGAGAAAGGCGGAGGCCGAGGTGCACAAACTTGGCCTTCAGGCGAAACTTCAGCACCTCGATGTGGGCGAGCGCGCAAAGCAAGCGAGGGGCGGCGACCAGGAAACCCGTATGATACTTATACGGGACGCGAACAAGCTTGTCGCGCTGGGCGTGCTCCAGAACCCGAAGCTTACACTACATGAAGTAGAGATGTTCGCCGCCTCAAGAAATGTGAACGAGGAAGTCCTGCGCGAGATCGCCGGGAACAAGGACTGGATAAAATCCTACACCGTAGTCCTTGCGCTTGTAAATAATCCAAAGACACCCGTGCCCATGTGCCTTACCTTCCTACCGAAGCTTATGACACGCGACCTGCGCTTTGTCGCCAAGAACAAGGGCGTGCCGGAGATCATCCGTACAATCGCCAAAAGGCTCTCGAGCAGGCGCTCTCTCTGAAAAAGGTTAATTGATTTTAATATTTTTCCGAATTTTTTTCCTATGTTTTCCTGCCCAAAAACCGCTAAATATTGTATGGCATACTTCTGTACAACCTTTCTTTAGTATGTAACCGCCTTTTTTTACTGAAGAAAACAAAACTCGCAATAGTAATTATTTTCTTGACAACCGAATATTTTGAGTATACTAAGTATACCAAAACGGTTTTGAATATTAATTTAAATTAATTTTACAAACGGGTGTCATATGAGCATGATTAGAAGGGAGAGCACCAAAAAGATCTACAAGACCAGGGAGATCTGCAAGCTCTACGACATCTCGAGATCCACGCTTTTCAGATGGGAGAGCGAAGGGCTCATCACGGGCGTGCAGAGGGACTGGAGGGGCTGGCGGCTCTATCATGCCGGAAATTTAAAAGAAATAGAGCGGATAATAAGGCAGAAACAGTAACTTCCAAAACCAGAGGTGCGCGTGTTCCTAAGTAAAAAGACACAGATAGTGGGGCTTGACATAGGGTCTCACACCGTGAAGCTCACACAGATAGTGGAGCGCGGAAAAGACCTGGTCCTGACAAAATACGCATCCAGGGAATTGGACCCTGAGGCGATAGTTGACGGCACTATTATGGACCGTTCACAGGTTGCGGGGGTTATCGGGGAACTTCTCGCCGAGGCCCAGCTTAAGGTAAAGGATACGGTAATAGGCATTTCAGGGAACTCCGTAATAATCAAGCGCATAACAATCCCCGAAATGAGCGAGGACGAGCTTTCCGAGTCTATCAACTGGGAGGCCGAGCAGTATATCCCGTTCGCAATAGACGACGTAAACCTCGATTTTCAGATACTCGGCCCGTCCACGAAGGAAGGCGCCAACACGATGGACGTCGTCCTTGTGGCCGCAAAGAAGGACAAGATAAACGATTATCTCTCGCTTGTGACAGAGTCGGGACTGAACCCGGTGATAATGGACGTGGACGCTTTCGCGCTCGAAAACATGTTCGAGGTGAATTACGAAATCGTACCCGGCAGGGTGGACGCCCTCGTCAATATCGGAGCTTCGGTAACCAACATAAATATATTGAAAGATGGCGTTTCGGTTTTTACCAGGGACAGCTCCGTCGGAGGCAACCTGTATACTGAATCCCTCCAGAAGGAATTCGGCATAAGTTTTGCCGCCGCAGAGAGCCTGAAGAAAGGGGACGATTCATCCGGCGTGGATACCTCGCAGGCGCAGTCCATAATCAGTTCGGTAACCGAAGACATTGCGGCGGAAGCCGCGCGGTCCATAGACTTCTTCCGCGCTACGACTGGCATAGAGAACGTAGACAGGGTGATACTCTCCGGCGGCTGCGCGCTGATGGCGGGTTTCACGGAACGGTTGGCTGAAAGAGTAGGCGTGGAAGTGGAACTGGCAAATCCGTTCAGAAATATAAATATTGATGCGAAACTTGATTCCGAAATGGCGCAGGGTTCAGCGCCCGCGGCTGCCGTGGCAGTCGGGCTTGCCCTGAGGAGGCTACGGGAATGATTAAGATAAACCTCCTGCCGCACAAGAAAATAAAGCAGGTAGACAAGGCCGTCATGAAGCTCCGGGCGATGGTCATCGGATTTATCGTCCTGATAGCGCTTGTAGTCGGCTATGGAACCGTGCACATGTATCTGGAAAAATCGGCCTTGACGAAGAAGGCCGCCGATACCAAACAAAAATTGGACGTGCTCAAGAAAAAGGCCGCGGAAGCGGAAGGCTACGAAAAAAGCAGGCTGGAAGTCCAGCAGAAACTGAAGACCATCCAGGAACTGGATAAGAGAAGGATACCCATGACGCCGCTTTTAAACGGCATCAATGTAGCGATGACACAGGACGTATGGCTGACGTCGCTTTCCGCGAAGGGCCCGGAATTCAGTCTCGAGGGCATAGCCCAGGATAGCAAGAAGAATGCGCAGAAATTTGCGGATGCGTTGCAGGCCCTTCCGACTTTTTCCAATGTGAAGATGGGGGATATAAAGGACATATCGACGTCAAAAAAGGACAGATATTCCTTCAAACTCACGGGTAAACTTGCCGGTTACGCGGATCTGCCGCCTGAACCCGCGGCGACGCCGACTCCGGCTACCGCGCCGGCAAAAACCCCCGCGCCCAAGAAGAAGTAGGAGGAAAAATGAGCGCAATCGAAGATAAATTAAAGAAGCTTACGCCGAAACAGCAGACGCTCCTCCTGCTTATAATCCCGGTCGTCATGGTGTCCTTGTTCGTCTACCTGGTTTATATGCCGGAATCGAAAATCATATCCGAGCTTAAAGCGGAAATTCAGAAGAACCAGAGCGGGATATCCAAAAGCCAGCTTATGGAGAGCAAGCTCCCAGAGCTGAAGGCCGAAAACGTAACTCTCCAGCAGGAATTGAAGCTGGCTACGGACAAGCTTCCATCGCCAACTGAAGGCGCGGGTGCGCCGGATTCCATAAAGAAAACGGCGAAGGATAGCGGCCTCACGGTGAAATCAGTTCAGGCTGGCGCAAGCGTAACCGGACCAGACGGGCTTTATATCGTGACGCCCGTTAATGTACAGGTTGAAGGAGGCTACCATGACCTGGGAAAATTCATGGAGAAACTCGATAACATGACGAGGATGCTGGCCGTTTCCGAGCTTGATATTTCATCCGGGAAGGTAAGCGGCATAAGAATGGACCTCCCGATAAAGTTCACAGTGCTGGCATATACGTCCGGCGGAGGTAAATAAGTGGAAAAGAGGACCAGGATACTTATAGTTCTGCTGGCGGTTTTATTGGTTATAGCCGCCGGGTCCTACTTTTACCGGAGATTTCAGGCCCGGAAGGCTCCCAGTACCAAAGTAGCGATGAAACTTGGCGCGCCGGCAGGTCCAGGAAGCAAGGGGCAGAAGCCCGTCGCGTCGCCCGTTGCGGCATCTAATAAGCCTGCGGCTCCGGTCAAGGCGCCCGTAACCCCACCCGCCCAGGAAAAGCCCGCAGAAACGGCTGTGATAAAGACGGTCGAGGGTGGAAAAGAAGTGCAATACAGTTCGGCTGAAGACTTTGTGAAGAACACGAAGCTCTCCCAGACCGATGCCGAGGCATACGTCCAGCTTAAACTGGGCGATGCCCAGAAAGCACTCGATGCTGCCCAGGGCAAGAAAGACGCCGCAGCGATTGACCATGCGAAAAAAGAGGTCGCCCTATATGAGGATGCCGCCAAGCTCCTGAAGACGCGAGTGCTTACAGGCCCGGGGACGACCTATGTATATTCATCGCTCAATAAAAGAGACCCCTTCATGTCTCCGTTTGAGGTGCCCAAAGTATACCCGCCGATACCGCCTGATGCCGGACCTCTTGAGAGGGTCCCGGTGGATCAGCTTAAAGTGGAGGCTATAGTCTGGAGCCGGAAAGGTTTCAGAGCAATGATGCTTACCCCCGATGATCGGGCCTATACGGTCAAGCTTGGCCAGCACGTAGGCGACAAGGGTGGGTGGATTTCCAGGATAACCGAGAGCAGGGTCTACGTTACCGAAAAGATCAAGGACATCCTTGGCGACGTGGAGACCAATAATGTAGTCTTACCATTGCACAAGGAGGCGAAGTAATGGCGGACGCCGGACGGATTAAAAAATCTTTTCTGTTTTTACTTTTCTGCGCCCTGTTTCTTTCGGCATGCGCGGGGGGCCGGGAATACGAAACCGGAGGGAAAGGCCTTGCCGTCCTTAAGAAGGTGGACGTCGTTGACAATAAAAAGAGCACCGACGTAATTATTACCACGGACAGGCCGGTTATCTTTACAATGTCGAGACAACAGGACCCCCCAAAACTCACGGTAGATCTGGCCGGGGTGGCCCCCGGCACGGTACCGCGCAGAATTGACGTGGACAAAGGCCCTGTCTTCTACATCCTCACGCACAAGGCGGAAAACGCGAAGAACATTACCAGGGTGGAGATAGCCCTGAACACAAACGCCGAAAATACCGTAACCCAGGATAAATCCACTATTCACATTATTATCAGCAAAACGGGAAAGCATATAGTAACAGGCGCAAAAACGGAAGCGAAACCGGCAGTCGCTCCCAAGGCGTCTGAAGAAAAAATCGCCAAGGCGCAAACCGCCGTGCCGACTGTGACGAAACCTGCGGAGACAAAGGCGGCTCCAGCCGCCCGCCCGGTGCTGCCTGAGGCAAGGACGCTTACAAGCGTGTCTTTCTTTAAAGAAGGCAACCTATCCGGCGTGCGCCTGGAAGGAGACGGCGCGATAGAAAAACCGGATGTATTCAAGCTGGGCTCGGACAGGCTCGTGGTTGACCTGCCAGGCATGGGGTCTGTAAAGCCAAAAGAGACTTTTGATGTCGGCGCAAAGGTGCTCAAGGATGTCCGCATGGCCCTGCACAGGGAGCCACCGAGCAAAGTCAGAATAGTGCTCGATGTCAAGGGGCCTTATGAATATAACGTAAATAATGCAGGCAGAATCCTGACGGTCAGTGTATACCCGCCCGGCGCGGTCAAAAAAACTTCATCCGTCGCTGCTCAGGCGCAGACGGAGGTTGTGAAACCCGAGCCCAGCACAGAGCCTGCCCGGAAAGAAGCGCAAACCGTTAAGCCGTCGCCAGTTCAAAACTCACCGGTAAAGGAGAGCGAGTCGAAGCCTGTGAACATATATGTTTCCAAGGCTGGTGGGAAAACGACTATTTCGTCCAAACAGACGGCGGATTCGGTGCCTGCGGATTCTGACGAGGTCATGGGTCTTCCGCATCAGAAATATACGGGCGGCAAGATTTCCTTCGATATACAGGATGCGGACCTCGACAAGGTGATAAAGCTCCTGGCTGATGTAGCTGGCCTGAACCTTATAATGGACCCGTCGGATGTCAGGGGCAAGGTAACGATGAAGCTTGACAACGTGCCGTGGGACCAGGCCCTGGATACGCTGCTTCGGATTTACAACCTCGACAAGCAGATTGAGGGTAATGTCCTTCGTGTGGCATCAAAGGCTAAGCTCGACGCCGAGAGACGACGAGAACTCCAGCAGGAGGCGGAACAGAAGAAGCTGGAGATGGAGGCGGAAAGCCTGTATACCGAGACGTTCAAGATTAATTTCTCGAAGGCGTCGGATCTCGAGCCGAAAATAAAGAAGGTGCTTTCTTCCAGGGGCGATATAATAGCCAACGAAAGCACCAACGAGCTTATCGTAACCGACATACCGCAGAGTCTCGACAAGGCCAAGGCCCTTATCAAAATACTTGACAAACAGGTGAAGGAGATATTGATAGAGGCCCGGATAGTGACCGTGGACGTAAACGCCCTTGCAAACCTTGGAACGACATGGGGTCTCGTGAGCTCCGGCGCCACAAACACCGGTGCGATAGGCACGGGAGGATCCATTACTCAAATGAGCGGCGCTCAGTTCGACACTGCAAGCCAAAGATATATCGGTACGGTCCCCGCAAGCCTTATCGCCTCGGGCGGTTTAGCCAGCGGCTGGAGCTGGCTCATAGGGAACAAATACAACCTTACCCTCACGCTTCAGGCGCTGGAGTCCGAGAACAAGGCTGAAACGCTGGCGGCCCCGAAGGTTATAACGCTCGAGAATAAAGCCGCTTCCATTGTACAGGGCACCACTCTGTATGTCCAGACCACATCGGCGGCGGGGACGGCGCCATCGCCCTTGAACGCGAACCTGAGTCTTACCGTGACTCCGCGCGTAACCGGAAACGGTCTCATTTCCATGGACATAACGGCGACTGACAACTCGCCTTCCAGCTCTGTCCCGGCGGGGTCTACCGCGTCTATAGACACCAAATCCGTCAATACCAGCGTAATAGTGAAGAACGGAGACACGCTAGTCCTTGGCGGGATTTACCAGAAGACCAGAACCAAAAACAATTCCTACGTTCCATTTCTGGGACGTATACCTATCCTGGGATGGCTGTTCAGGCAGTATAACAGCGACGATGTGACTTCGGAGCTCCTCATATTCATAACTCCGAAACTGCTGAAGACCTCCAACCTTTAGCCCTTGCAAATTAATATGCAACGGTTTAAAATGCGCCCTTAATGGGCGCTTTTTTTTGAGGTGATCATATGCTTAGATACCTTACCTCCGGCGAATCCCACGGGCCGGAGCTTCTCGGAATAATCGACGGGTTGCCCGCCGGTGTTGACCTGGCCAAAGACGCCATATCGCGGGAGCTTGCCCGCAGGCAGAAGGGCCATGGGCGCGGCGGCAGGATGAAGATAGAATCCGACACCTCCCGCATAGTCTCAGGGGTCAGGTGGGGAAAGACAACCGGCGCGCCGGTCGGCCTGGTTATACAGAACCGGGACTGGGAGAACTGGAAGGAACGAATGTCGCCGGATGCGTCTGATTTCGGGAAGGCCGATGCCGTCACAAGGCCGCGTCCGGGTCATGCGGACCTTACCGGCATGGTGAAATACGCCCATGAAGACGCAAGGAACGTCCTCGAACGCGCGAGCGCCAGGGAGACGGCTATGCGCGTCGCCGTGGGCGCCGTGGCAAAGGCCTTGCTTGCCCCGTTCGGCATATCCGTGCTCAGTTGGGTGATTGAGATAGGCGGGATACGCGCGGAGCTTAAGGGAAGGCCGGAAACGCTTTTTAAACGCGCGGAGTCATCGCCCGTGCGGTGCCCTGACGAAGGGGCTTCCGGGAATATGATGGAGATCATAGACCGGGCCAAAAAAGAGGGAGACTCGCTGGGCGGGATATTCGAGGTCATGGTCATCGGCTGTCCGCCGGGACTTGGCACATTCGCTTCGAGGGACATAACGCTCGACGGTATGCTGGCCGGGGCTATTATGAGCATCCAGGCTATAAAGGGAGTTGAAATCGGCATGGGTTTTCAGGCGGCGAGGAGGCCAGGCTCCGTTGTGCACGACGAAATATTTCACGGCCAGAAGGGATATTTCCGCAGGACAAACAACGCCGGCGGCATAGAGGGCGGAATGTCGAACGGGGGGGCGATAATAATCCGGGCGGCGATGAAGCCCATACCGACGCTATACAAGCCGCTCCATTCCGTGGATATAAAAAGCCATAGGGCATTCAAGGCGTCCGTAGAGCGTTCCGACACCTGCGCGGTACCCGCGGCAGCGGTTGTGGGCGAGGCCGCGGCTGCGTTCGTCATAGCGCAGGCCATGCGCGATAAATTCGGCGGCGACAGCCTGGCGGAGATGAAGCGGAACTACGACGGATATATAGAGCAGGTGAGGGAATTCTAATTGCGCAATATAACTCTGGTCGGCTTCATGGGGACGGGCAAGACGACGTCGGGCAAGATTCTCGCCAAAAGGCTCGGATACCATTTCATAGACGTGGACGAGGAAATAGAGCGGGAGCAGGGCGTGTCCATATCCCACATATTCTCCGAGCTTGGCGAAGCCTATTTCCGTATGCTGGAGCGTGATTTTATAAAAGCCCTGTCTTTTCGGGAAGGGCTTGTAATTTCCGCCGGCGGCGGGGCCGTTATAGACGAGCGGAATATACAGTCCATGAAACTTTCCGGAGTGCTCGTCTGCCTTACGGCAACCCCTGATACCATAATGAAAAGAGTCGGCAGTTCCCGAAACAGGCCCCTGCTTAAAGTGCCTGACCCGCTGGCAAGGATTAAGAATTTGATGGGCGCGAGGGAGCAGTTCTATCGCAAGTCGGATTTTACCATCGACACGACGGCCATGACGCCGGGGGATGTCGCGGACGAAATAATCAGGCTGACAGCGGGAATGATATGAAAACGGTAAAAGTTGACCTTGGCCTGCGTTCATACGACATATTCATCGGGCAGGGGCTTCTCGGCTTGCTGGGCGAGAGGATTAAATCCACAGGTCTTAATGGCCGCGCCGGTATATTGACCAACGACACCGTCGGCCCGATATATGGAAAACAGGCAGCCAAATCACTCCGCGAGGCCGGATACGAAGTTTCGGTTTTCTCGCTCCCGGACGGCGAGAAGTTCAAG